>CBIHMQ010000011.1:0-19936 GCA_966211075.1 uncultured bacterium | reverse complement strand
CGTCGGGGCCGACCCCGTTGAGGCTGCGCGCCAGGTCCCCCGGCAGCTCCGCCCCGGTCTCGAAACTGGCCACCTGCCCGAGCGCGTGCACCCCGGTGTCGGTCCGCCCCGCCACGGCCAGCTGAACCGGCTCCCGCAATACCACCGCCAGAGCAGCCTCCAGCTCACCCTGCACGGTCCGCAGCCCCGGCTGCGCCGCCCACCCACGGAACCCACCACCGTCGTATTCAAGATCCAGCCGCACCGTTGGCACGGGGGGAGTATCGCGAGCGCTCCTCCGGCGGGCGGCGCCGTAGGGGGACCCACCTCCGAGGAAGCTTTAGCTACCGCAGGAGGTGGGGGTACCTGCGGCGACAGGACCCGCCGGCCGAGCGCTCCTCAGCCCGCCACCCGAACCCGCGGGCGCGCGGCCTAGAATCGCCGTAGTGCGCGTCCTCCTAACCAACGACGACGGGATCTCGGCCCCCGGGCTGCAGGCCCTGCGCCGCGCCGTGCGCGAGGTCGAGGGCGTCGAGGTGGACGTGATCGCCCCCGACTCGAACCGCAGCGCCACCGCGCGCAGCATCACCACCCGCTCGCCGCTCTCCGTCGAGGAGGTCGAGTTCGGCGACGGCGACCGCGGCTACGCGACCGACGGCACGCCGGTCGACTGCGTCCGCTTCGCCGAGCTGGGCCTGGTCGGCCACCGGCCGGACCTGATCGTCTCCGGGATCAACCACGGCGCCAATCTCGGCGACGACATCACCTACTCCGGCACCGTCGCCGCCGCCCTGGAGGGGATCGTGCTCGGCATCCCGGCGGTGGCATTCTCCCAGCAGTCGACGGGCGGCGGCCTGGGCTACGTCAGCGGTAGCTTCGAGTTCGGCGTCGCCGCCGCCTTCGCGGCCCAGATGGTTCGGCGCCTGCTCGAGGAGCCGATGCCGGAGGCGACGCTGATCAACGTCAACTGTCCGGCCGGCGAGCCGAAGGGGATCGAGGTGACCCGGCTCGGCAAACGGATCTACAACGACGAGCTGAAGCTGGTCGACGAGGACGCTGACGGGCCCCGCAAGCGCTACGAGATCTACGGCTGGCAGCCCGGTTATGAGGAGATCGAGGGCACCGACCTCTCCGCGGTCGCGGCGGGGCGGATCGCGGTGACGCCGATCCATTTCGACCTCACCGACCACGGCGGCCTCGAGCGGCTGCGCGGCTGGCGCTTCGAGGACATGCTCGGCGCCAGCACTCCGGCGGCGTGAGCGACTCTCCCGCCAAGCAGGCCGAGCAGTTGCGCCACGAGCTGGAGCGCCACAACCGGCTCTACTACGTCCTCGACGAACCCGAGGTCGGCGACGACGTCTACGACGAACTGCTCGATGAGCTGCGCGCGCTGGAGGCCGACCACCCGGAGCTGCGCACGCCGGACTCGCCGACCCAGCGGGTGGGGGCGCCGCCGCTCGACCGCTTCCAGCGGGTCGAGCACCGCGAGGCGATGCTCTCGCTCGGCAACGCCCGCAACGAGGAGGAGCTGCGGGGCTGGGAGAACCGGCTCGCCAACTACCTGAAGCGGCTCGACATCACCGCCTCGCAGTTCAGCTATACGACGGAGCCGAAGATCGACGGCCTGGCGATCACGCTCACCTACGAGGACGGGATGCTGGTCCGCGGCGCCACCCGCGGCGACGGCCGGGTCGGCGAGGACGTGACCCAGAACCTGCGCACGATCGGGGCGATCCCGCTGCGGATCCCCGACGCCCCGGAGCTGATCGAAGTGCGGGGCGAGGTCTACCTGCCGATCGCCGCCTTCAAAGAGCTGAACGAGCGCCGCGCCGAACGCGAGGAACCGACCTTCGCCAACCCGCGCAACTCGGCGGCCGGCTCGATCCGCCAGCTCGATCCGGCGCTGGCGGCGGAACGGCCGCTCTCGACCTGGATCTACGGGATCGGCGCCGTCCGCGGGCTCGATCTCGCCACCCACATGGATGAGGTCGAGTGGCTGGAGGGACGCGGCTTCAAGGTCAACCCCGATACCGGCCACCACGAGGGTGTCGAGGGCGTCGTCAAGCGCTGCCACTGGTGGGAGGAGCGCCGCGACGAGCTCGACTACGAGATCGACGGCGTCGTCGTCAAGATCGACGAGCGGGCGCTGTGGCGGGAGCTGGGCGTGGTCGGGCGCGAGCCGCGCTGGGCGATCGCCTGGAAGTTTCCGCCGACGACGGCGACCACGAGGATGAAGAAGGTCGTCTGGAACGTCGGCCGCACCGGCCACCTGGTCCCCTTCGCGATGCTGGAGCCGGTCCACGTCGGCGGCGTCACCGTCAGCACCGCGACCCTCCACAACGAGGAGGACCTGGCCCGCAAGGACGTCCGCGAGGGCGACGAGGTGGTGGTGATGCGGGCCGGCGACGTGATCCCCCAGGTCGTCTCGCCGCTGGTGCAGAAACGCAAGAAGGGGGCGCGGCGGGTCAAGCCGCCGAAGAAATGCCCGGTCTGCGGCACCGAGGTGGTCAAGCCCGAGGGTGCCGTCTTCTCGATCTGCCCAAACCGCACCGGTTGTCCGGGCCAGGCCTTCCAGCACGTCAAGCATTTCGTCAGCAAGGGGGCGATGGACATCGACGGCTTCGGCGAGAAGCAGGCGATGCGCTTTCTCGAGGAGGGGCTGATCGCCGACGTCGCCGACATCTACGACCTCGGCGTGGAGCAGCTGGTCGGGATGGACCGCTTCGCCGAGACCTCGGCCCGCAACCTGCTGGCGGCGATCGACGGCTCGCGGCGGCAGCCCTTCAAACGGGTCCTCTACGCGCTCGGCCTGCCCGGCGTCGGCTACGTCACCGCCGAGGCCCTCGCCGACCACTTCGGCTCGATCGAGGCCCTCCACGAGGCCGACCCGGAGCGGATCGAGGAGGTCGAGGGCGTCGGCCCGATCATGGCCCAGCAGATCGCCGAGTCGCTGGCCGACGACCCCACCTGGGCCCTGGTCGAGAAGCTGAAGGAGAAGGGCCTGCGCCTCGAGGCCGACGAGTCCGAACGCCGGGTCGAGGGCGGGCCGCTGGAGGGCAAGACGATCGTCCTCACCGGCACCCTGCCGGATCTGACCCGCGAGGAGGCCGCCGCGATGGTCAAGTCCGCCGGCGGCAAGGTCACCAACTCGGTCTCGAAGAAAACCGACTACGTCGTCGCCGGCGAGAGCCCCGGCTCGAAGCTCCAGAAAGCCGAGTCCCTCGGCGTCGAGGTGCTCGACGAGGCCGGCCTGCTGGCACTGCTCCGCTAGGAATTCGGCTCAGATTTGGCGCGTTCTGTGCGCCACGCGTGAAGCGATCGCTGGCAGGCTGGCGGCCATGGCATTGGCGGCGATCGGCGCACTTACTGGCTTGGCCGAGTCGGCGGCAACCGCGATCGGTGCCGGGATGGTGATCGGCGGGTTCATTGCCGGCAGCATCGGCACGGTCAGCGGTTGGGGCAGGGCCGAGCTGGACCGCAGGGTCCTCCTCGCTGGCTATTTCGGTGGGTTCTTCGTAGTGGCGCTCGGCTTGCTCGACGTACTTCTGCGGTATGGTGGCTGAAATGAATTGTCTGAGGTAGCGATCATGAGAGACGGAATGCAGCAGAGCATGCGCCGCGCGAATATCGCCCTGGCGGTGATGTGCCCAATCACCTTCGCCGGGGCATTCCTTCTCCGGGACACGGGAGAAGCAGTGCTCCAGGCATTCGGTGCTGTCTGCTTCCTCGCCGGCATCGCCCTGTTCTTGACGTTGGATGCGCGCGCCGAACGGCGCCGGCAGCGGGATCAGTAGCCGGCGACGGCGCTGGCGATGCGGTCCTGGTAGTAGTGCGCCGTGCTGGTGCTGCTGACGCCGTTCATCAGGATCGAGAAGGCCATGATGCGGCCGCTGGTGTTGAAGCAGTAGCCGGAGAGGGCGCTGACGCCGGTCAGGGTGCCGGTCTTGACCCGGCAGCGACCGTAGGCGCGGCCACCCATGCGGTCATCGACGGTGCCCTCCTTGCCGGAGAGGGCGAGGTCCTGGATGAAGTTGTCGCCAGCGGGGTCGTCGCGCATCGCCAGCAGCAGGTCGACGACCTGGCGGGGCGAGGCGCGATTGGAGCGGGTCAGGCCGGAGCCGTCGACGGCGTTGATGCCGGAGCCGCGGGAGCGGGCGAACTGCTCGACCACGGCCGTGCCCGCGGCGGTGGTGCCGGCGGTGCCGAGCTGGGCGCCGAGCAGCTTGACAAGCGTCTCGGCGAAGAAGTTGTTCGAGTAGACGTCGGTGACGTTGACGATCTGGTCAAGGGTGGGGGAGCGGATGACCGCCACTTCGTCGGCGTTGGGCGGGGTCGTCGCCAGCGCTACCTGTGAGGGCACCCGGATGCCGGCGCGGCCGAGCGAGCGGGCCAGCTTCGCGGCGGCCAACTTGGCCGGGTCTGACGAGAAGCCGCTGCCGCTGGTCGAGCCGTTGAAGCCGGCGTTGAACGAGAGCCCGGAGAGCGGGCCGATGTAGGGGCTGGTCGCGTAGCCGGAGTCGGCGACACCGCGCACGTTGTCGAAGATCGTCGCGTCGGCGTAGACGCGGCCGGTGATCGACCTGATTCCGGCGGCGCGGATTTGCGGCGTAAGCGCCAGAAGGTTGGTGCCCTGGCCGGCCAGGTAGCTGCTGGTGAAGGCGGGCGTCCCGAGCGTCGGGTCGCCGCCGCCCTTGAGGTAGAGGCTGCCGCGCAGCACGCCGTTCGGATTGAGGCTGCCGTCGGCGAAGACCCGGGTGGGGAGGCGCGTTTCCGGGCCGAGCTGCGAGAGGGCGGCCGCGGTGGTGAAGAGCTTGGTGTTGGAGGCGAGCACCCGGGGTCTGCCCGGGGCGTTGGCGCAGGTGGTCTGGCCACTCTCGGTGTCGACGACCAGCAGCCCGCTGGCGCTGCCGCCCGAGCGAACCCAGCTGCGCATCTGTTGGCAGCTGGTCGCCGCTTGGGCGCTCGCCACGGCAAGCATCAGCGCGGCCAGGCAGGCCACCGCGAGCAGCGTCGTTCCCCGTCTCATTGCCATCTCCAACACGCGCGCGGGCCAAGGTAGCGGCTGCCGCGGCGGGCCCGGCCGGCGCGACTGAGATAATCCCGTTCTCTGATGGGCAAGGTCGTCGACATCGACTCCAAACCGCGCAGCAAAGCGCGGCGCCGCAAAAAGCCATCGAAGACCGCTCTGGTCCTCGGTGGCGGTGGCTTCACGGGCGGCGTCTATGAGATCGGTGCTCTGCGAGCGCTCGACCTGCTCGCGGTCAACAGCACCGTCAACAACTTCGACGTCTACGTCGGCACCAGCGCCGGCTCCTTCGTCGCCGGGATGCTCGCCAACGGCGTCACGCCCGACGAGATGATGCAGGTGATCAACTCGAACGAGCCCTCCGAGCTGGAGGACCTGGACCTCGACAAGGTCCTCAAACCCAACTACCTCGGCTTCCTCCAGAAGGCCGTGGCGCTGCCGCTGCGCAGTCTCGAGCTGGTGCGCTCGCTGGCGCGGCTCGGGGACGTCTCCGCGATGGACATCGGCGTCGGCCTCGCCGAGGCCCTCCCGAACGGGCTCTACTCCGGCTCGGGGATCAACGACTACGTAGCCGGGGTTCTCGCTGACGGCGGCCGCACCAACGATTTCCGGCTGCTCGAATCCGAGCTCTACCTGACCGCCACCGATCTGGATACCTGCGAGCGGATCGTCCTCGGCGAGGACGGCTGGTCGGACGTGCCGATCTCGAAAGCGATCGAGTGCTCGACCTGCCTCCCGGTCGTCTACAAGCCGGTCGAGCTGAAGGGGCGGCAGATGGTCGACGGCGGTATCCGCTCGACCACCAACGTCGACATCGCGGTCGAGAAGGGCGCCAAGTTCATCGTCGTCGTCAACCCGCTCGTGCCCTACGTCAACGACTTCGAGAAGACGATCCCGACTGTCTTCGGGACCCGCGTCCGGCGGGTCTCCGACATGGGCCTGCCGGCGATCGCCAACCAGGTCTTCCGCCTGATCGCCCATCAGCGCCTCCACCAGGCGGTCGAGTTCTGGCAGGAGAAGTACCCGGGCGTCGACATCGTCCTCCTCGAGCCGAAGCCCAACGACGAGCTGATGTTCGGGACGCCGATCATGGACTACCGCCGCCGCCTCGAGATTGCCCGCCACGGCTTCGAAACCGTCACTGCAACCCTCGCCGAGGACTACGAGCGCTACGCCGAGATCGCCGAGCGCCACGGGCTCGAGATCTCCGAGCGGCGGGTTCGGCGGGTGGTCGAGCGGGCGGCGGAGGAGGAACCGGGGCAGGTGTCGGCGTGGAAACGGGTGCTGGAGCAGACTACGTCGGTGTTGCTGCGGCAGAGCGGTGAGGCTTCGTAGGTAGTGGCGACGCGGGCCGGGGAGTCGGTGGGTACTCCTCACTCGGTCATCGTCGCCCGCCGTCCCTGCAGCTGAAGCTCCGGGCCGGGTCGCTCCTCCACCGCAAAACGTTCGGAGCACCCCCCGACTCCCCGGCCAGTCCCGTCACTGCTTACGGAGTCGCGCCACTCGACACTCCGAGACCGGAGTGTCTCCCCACGACGTTGTGAAGCGCCCACGCGCCAGTTCAAACGTGCCCGGTGGATGTCGACCACCCGTACTCGCCCGCAAGTAGTACGTGAGATCAGCCGTGCGGTGGGAGCGGGGTGTGGGGGGCCGTGCGAACGTTTTGCGACAGAGGAGCGACCCGCTTCGGAGCTTCAGCTCCAGGTACTCCATTCGACGATGGTCGAGTGAGCAGGGCCACCCACACCCCGCTCCCGAGGGCGACCGCTTACCCCGCGTACAACTGGTCGATCGCGTCCTCGTGCTTCGACGTGACCACTGCCCGCTTGACCTTGAGGGTCGGCGTCAGCTCCCCGCTCTCCTGAGAGAGGTCCTCCGGAAGGATGGAGATCTTCTTGACCTGCTCGACGCGGGCGAATTTCTGGTTGATCTTCTCGACGTGGGCCATGATCGAGGCTTTGACGTCGGGGTTCTGAGCGAGCTGGGCTGGATCCTCGGGGAGGCCCTGCTCTTTGGCGTAGGCGACGGCTTCTTCGGGGTCGAGGGTGACCAGCGCCACCAGGTAGGGGCGGCGGTCACCGACGACGACACACTGGGAGACCAGCGGGTGCTGCTTGATCTCCGCCTCGAGGTTGGCGGGGGTGATGTTCTTGCCGCCCGCGGTGATGATGATGTCCTTTTTCCGGCCGGTGATCTTGATGAAGCCCTCGGAGTCGATCTCGCCGATGTCGCCGGTGTGGAGCCAGCCGTCGACGATCGTCTCCCGGGTCGCTTCCTCGTTCTTGTGGTAGCCCTGGAAGACGTTCGGGCCCTTGACGAGGATCTCGCCGTCATCGGCGATCCGCACCTCGCAGCCGGGGAACGGTTTGCCGATCGTGCCGACCTTGAAGTCGTCCGGCGTCGAGATCGTCGCCGCCGTTGAGGTCTCGGTCATCCCCCAGCCCTCGAGCACGAGGACGCCGCCGGCGTCGAAGAAGCGAAGGATGTCCGGGTTGATCGGAGCCGCGCCGGAGACGGCCAGGCGCAGGTTGCCGCCGAACAGGTTGCGGATTTTCGAGAGGACTTTCTTGTCGGCGAAGGCGTACTGGCGACTCAGCAGCCAGCCGGGCTTCCGGCCGGAACGTTCGACCTCGCGCATCTTCGCGCCAACCTTGATCGCCCACTCGAAGATCGCCTTTTTGAGGCCGCCCTCTTTCTCCATCGCGCTCGTCGCGGTCGTGTAGATCTTCTCGAAGATCCGCGGCACCGAGGGGAAGTAGGTCGGTTTCAGCTCGGCCAGGTTGGGGAGGATCTTCAGCGGATCCCGCTCCCAGTAGGCGAGCGTGGCACCGAGGTCGAAGCTGCCGAGCTGGATCAGCAGCGCGAAGGAGTGGGCAAGCGGCAGGTAGAGGTAGGTGACGTCTTCCTTCTCGATGACGCTGGTCTCGTTGACCATGTCGAGCATCGCCCGGTAGTTGCCGTGGCTGATGATGCAGCCCTTCGGCGGCCCGGTGGTGCCGGAGGTGTAGATGAAGGTGCAGATGTCAGCCGGCGTCACCGCCGAGTAGAGCTGCTCCCAGCGGGCGGCGTCAACGCCGGTGCCCTTGGCGGAGAGCTCCTCGCTGGAGAGCGCGTCGTCGGCGTCGCCGGTCATCAGCACGATCTGCTCGAGCTTCGGCAGCCGCTCGCGGACCTCGCGCACCTTGGCGAGCTGTTCGGCGTCCTCGACGACGACCACCTTGGCGTCGGAGTTGTCGAGGACGTAGTGGCACTCCTCGGGCGAGTTGGTCTGGTAGATCGGCACCACGGTGGCGCCGATCGAGAGCGCCGCGAAGTCGAAGTAGGTCCACTCGGGACGGGTGTTGCCGAGGATCGAGACCCGGTCGCCTTTCTGGACCCCGAGCTCGGCGAGCCCGAGCGCCAGCGGCCGGACGATCTCGACGACCTCCTTGTAGCTGCGGCTGACCCAGCTACCGCCCTCTTTGTAGCTCACGGCGGGCATGTCGCCGTAGGCCTGAGCCGCCAACGGCAGCAGATCGGCCAGCGTCTTGGACTTGGTGCCCCGCCCCATCAGTGCGGGGAGTCTAATTCACAAACTCAACTCGCCGGCGCGCTGCGTCCCGCCGCTCTTCCGCACCTCGCTTCGCAGTGAGCTCGCGAAGAGGGTCTTGTCGATGCGGCCGTGGAAGATCGGGACGCCCATCTCGACGCACTTGCCGATCACCTCCTGCCGTTTCATCCGCATCTCGTCGGCAAGCTCGCTGGGCGTCAGGTGATTGGCCATCGGCGACCTCCTGGTCGTTGAAAGTAGGTAGGGCCATGTTTACCCCCGAGGGCGGACGTGTCAATCGGCTCGAGGCTCGCCCGCGGCCGGCTATCCCGGCTCGCGATAATGGGTCCGATGTCCGAAGCGACCCCCGAAGCCCCCGCCCGAGCGTTGCCGCGCCGCGGCCGCGCCTGGGTGGCGCTGATCCTCGCCCTCGCGCTGCTCGCCCTCGGCTACACGATCGTCACCGCCTCGACCAAAGAGGCCGGCAGCGACGTCGTCAAGATCGCCGGGATCGAAGACACGCAGAAGATCTTCGGCGGCGTCCCCCAGGAAGGCGACCGCTTCGGCTCCTCGAACGCGCCGGTGACGATCCAGCTCTTCAACGATGTCCAATGCTCCAGCTGCCGGGATGATTTCGTCAAGGCGATGCCGGCGCTGTCCGAAAAATACGTGCGGCCCGGCGACGTGCAGTTGGTCTACCGCCACTACTCAAACAGCGAAAGTCCGATGGAGCTGGGCTTCTTCGGCGCCGAAGCGGCGGCCGATCAGGGCTACGGCTGGCAGTACATCTACCTCTTCTTCCGCAACCAGGAGGAAGCCCAGCGCTTCGGCGTCAACGACGAGTTCCTCGACTCCGTCGCCGGCTCGATCGGCGAACTCGACGTCCCGGAATGGAAAAAGTACCTCGAAGACGAAAGCGGGCCGGAAGGCGCGATCGCCAAAGCGCTCGAGGCCGACGAGGAACTCGGCCGCGGACTCCAAATCCGCTACGGCCAGGCGGCGATCGTCACCGGGCCGAACGGCACCCGCACGATCCAGGACGGGGCCACCCTGGGACAGATCGAGCGGGCGATCGCCGCGGTCGAATAGCCACCGCGACCGCCCGCCCCATCGCTACCTGAAGCTCACCACCTCGAGGTCGAGCGGCAGCTCTTTGCCGTGCGGCCCGGCGGGTTGCGGCGCGATCTGAGCCTTGGCTCCGAGCGCGAAGACCGGCACGAAGTTGGTCAGCGTGCCTTCGCTTGTGAAGGCGCTGAAGCGGTAGGGGACGCCGTTGGAGCCGGCCGGGATCGGGCCGTCCATCAGCTGGAAATGGAGGTGGGGGGCGTTGCTGTTGCCGCTGCTCCCGAGCAGTCCGAGCACTTGGCCGACCTCGACCCGATCCCCGACCTCGACCCGGATGCTGCCCGGCCGCAGGTGGGCGTAGTAGGCGAAGTTGCCGTTGCCGAGGGCGACGACGACATGGTTTCCGCCCGCCTTGGCGATCGTGATCGGCGGCAGGTTGAGGGAGACCGGGACGTCGGGCAGCCCGTCGAGGACCTCGACCACGCGCCCGGCGGTCGCGGAGAGCACCTCGGCACCGAAGTAGGGGTAGTTGGAGAGCTGCTGGTGCGAACCTTCGGCGAGGAAGCCGCTGGGTGTGAGCTGGAAGAAGTCGATCGCGTAGCGCTCGCCGTTGTAGAGGCCGCCGTTGATCGCGAGGACGCCGGCGCGGTGCGAGGTCGGTGCGGCGCAGCAGCCATTGCCGACGACCCAGCGCGGCCCGCGCAGGGGCGGGGCGACGACGATCGCTTCGCGGCGGTGCACCGGCGTCGGGGCGGCCCGGAAGCTCATCGCGCTGACCGAGCTGGCCGGCTGCTGGGAGACGACCAGGCGATGGACCAGGTTTCCGGGCAGCTTCTCCCCCCGTCGGAACGGGAGGTCGATCAGCACGGTCGCGGTTTCGCCTGGTCGCAACGTCGCACCCGGCTTCATCTCGCCGAACGGTTTCATCACCGCCGCCAGGCGTTTCCCGCTCAGGCCGCCGATCACCCTGCCGCCGGCGATCGCCTCGACCCGGCGCACGGTCACCTTCGCCAGCGGGTAGGTGCGGTTGGTCAGGACCAGCTCGTAGGCGAGGTGGCGCCGGCCGTCGCTGGCCAGGACCGCGTCCGGGGCGGCGAGGACCTCGGCAGCCAGCGGCGTGAAGCGGTCGATCGGCGCGGCCGAGGCGAGCGGTGTGCCCGACAGGGACAGCGCCGCGAGGGCGGCAAGGGCGGTGGCGAGCAGGGAAGAGCGGCGGATCACGCGGGGAGCCTCCAGTGGGTGTTCAGTTGGATGGGTGGACGGGCTCGAGGCCGACCAGCTTGTAGTAGCCGACGACGAAGAGGTGGCGGCCGTTGGAGACGACCGGGTTGTAGCCGGCGGTGTTGGCGACGAAGTCCTCCTTATGAGTGTGGACGTCAATGCCAATCGCCTTCTTCGTCTTGAAGCTCGAGGTGAAGACGTGGTCGCCGATCACGGTCGCGGTGCCCGGGATCGGGCCGCCGACGTCGTGGCTCCAGAGCTTCTTGCCGGTGCGGGCGTGGAGCGCGAAGAACTGTCCGTTTTCGGCGCCGATGTAGACGGTCGGTGGAGTCCCCGGAACCTGGGCGACGGCGGGCGAGCCGTAGACGAAGTCGCCGGTCGGGAACGACCAGGCGATCTTGCCGGTCTTCTCGTCGAAGGCGAAGACGGTGCCGTCATCGCGGGCGGCGTAGACGTGGCCGAAGGCGATCGCCGGCGAGGAGTAGAAGCCGCCCTTGCCGAACGGGGCCTGGCGGCTCGTGTTGGTCCGCCAGACGGGCTTGCCGGTGCGGGCGTCGAGCGCGAACATCGCGCTCTGGTAGTCGGCGACGAAGATCTTGCCGCGGTTGTAGGAGGGGCTCGCTTTGATCGCGCCGGGAGCGTCGAACTTCCAGCGGGTCTTACCGTTGCGCGGGTCGAGCGCCAGCAGCTGTGAGCTGTCGGTGCCGATGTAGAGCGTGTCGTTGACGATCAGCGGCGAGGACTCGAGGTGGGCGTGGAGGTTGCGGTACCAGTCGACCTTGCCGTTCTTGGCGTCGAGGGCGACCAGGTAGCCGCCGATCCCGGCGAGGAAGAGGCGGCCGCCGTGGTACGCCGGGCCGGTCACGTCGAGTGGAGCGCCGTGCAGGCGTTTGCGCACCGTGTCGCGCCACAGCACCTTGTGGTCGCGGAGCCGCACCGCCATCGTGTTGCCGTACTTGTTGACGAGGTAGGCGACCCCGTCGGCGACGGCGGGCGGGAACTCGATCAAGGCGTGGGTGTTGATCGACCAGGCCTGTTTCAGCGGTGGGTGAAGCTCCTTCGTCGAGATGTTCAGGTAATGCGTGCGCTGCGGGACTCGGCCGAAGTAGGGCCAGTCGGCGAGCTCCTTCTCGGCCTTGGGGCCGTCGGCGCCCTTTCCGTCTGGGGTGGACCTGGCCGCGGTCGTCGTGCCCGTGGCCGCGTCGCCGCCGTTGCCGCCGCATCCCGACACCAGGAGCAGGGCGAGCAGGAGGAATCCGAGGCTGAGACTGAAGCGGGAGCGGCTCACCGGTACCCCATCGGCCGCGGCGGCGCCTGCCTTAGCCCTGATTCGGGGCGTTCAGCTATTGGTCCGGGTTCCCGATTCGCTTGCCCGGCGCGAGCTAGAGTCCCGCGCCCCATGCGTCTCGGTCGCCTCACGATCACCCGCATCTGTCTGCCCGCGTTCGCGTTCCTTGCCGCCGCGTTGCTGCTCGCCGGTCCCGCCGCGGCGGCGCCGAAGCGTGCGCCCGCGGTGCTCTCGCCGGTCGCCTTCTCGATCGCCGACGCGCCGCAGCCGGTGCTGGCGACCGATGGCAGGATGCACCTCGCCTACGAGGTCCGCTTCGCCAACCAGTCCGACCTCGAAGTGGGCGTCGTCTCGGTCCAGGCGCGCAGCCGCGGTCGCGCGATCGGCGCCGCCTTCCGCGGCCCGGCGCTCGAATCGATCATGCGGGTCGACGGCGGCCACGAAGGCCTGACGATCCCGCCGGGCGTCTCCGGGACGATCTTCATGGACGTCGCCTACCCCCCGAAGCAGCGGGCGCCGCGCTCGCTGCTGCACCGCATCGTCCTGGTCGGCCAGCCCGCGGGCCAGCCAGCAGCCCAGCAGAGCTTCGCCTTCACCGGGGTGCCGACCGGCGTCAGCCAGCGCCGCGCGATTGAGTTGGCGCCGCCCCTGCGCGGCCCACGCTGGGTCGTCGCCAACGGCTGCTGCTCGCCGCCCAACGCCCATCGCGGCGCGACGCTCGCGATCGACGGGACCGTCCACGCGCCGGAGCGCTTCGCGATCGACTTCGTGCAGCTGAACCCCGGGCATCGGCTCTTCTCGGGGCCGCTCGACCTCAACTCCAGCTACGCCTTCTTCGGCGCTCCCGTCCTCTCCGCCACCGCCGGCACCGTCGTCGACGTGCGCGACGGCCTACCCGAGCAGACGCCCGGGGCCCTGCCGGTTGGGGCGACGATCCAGAACGCCGGCGGCAACCACGTCGTGGTCAGGATCGGCCCGGGGCGCTTCGCCTTCTACGCCCACCTGCAGCCCGGCCGGATCGCGGTCGAGCGGGGCGATCGGGTGCGCGTCGGCCAGCCGATCGGCCACCTCGGCAACACGGGCAACACCGACGGCGCCCACCTCCACTTCCACATCATGGACTCGTCCTCGCCGTTGGAGGCAAACGGGCTTCCCTTCACCTTCACGACGATGCGCGGCGAAGGGAAGATCACCCAGCCGCAGCTCCTGCAGACCGGCGCCGTGGTTCCGATCGACCGAGCGGCCTTCAGTGGTCGCCGACAGGGTCAGATGCCGCTCGGCGACCAGGTGGTCGGCTTCCCTCGCTAACGCGTCACACTCAGGAGTACTACGCCGCCCTGCGAGAGGCGCAGGGCGGGAGCTACCAGCCGCGGCGCGACGCGAGCGGCTGGGTCTCCTTCTGCGTCCAGGCCCACATCGCCCAGGCCCGCCAGCGGCTGGTCCAGATCGAGACGGCGGCCACGCGCTGGGACGCCCTCGAAGCTCTGCTCGACGCCCGGGGTTGGCCGGACCGCCTGGCGATCGCACTCGAGCAGAGCCTCGTCGGGGGGACGGACCGGGGGCGGTACGGCGAGGAGGCAGACGTTTCGCCGGCGACCGCGAGCGCAGATTTCCGGCGTCTGCTCGACGCGGGGCTGGTTGAGCAGCGTGGCCGCGGCCGGAGCACCATGTACCTCGCCAGCCCCCGCTTGCGCAATTCGCTGGAAGGCGACGGCCAGCGGGGTTGACGCTACGATTTCCGCTCGGAATCGGTTCGTCGGGCGAACGGGAGCCTGGACTCGAAACCGAGGCGGATCAAATGCGAAACCCGCGTCAAGAAGAGGTACAGCGCCACGAAGGCCAAAAACGGCACCAAAGGCGGCTTGACGAGCTAGGCTCGCCCTCGGTCCGGGCCTAACGACTCACGGGCGCCGCCTGTAGGCGCCCGTGGAAGGCGTTGGCGACGCGAAGGGCGTGGACCTTGGCGGCGGCGGCGAGGGGGCCGTCGAAGAGCTCGTCGACCGTCTGGCACCAGAGCACCAGCCAGCGCTCGAAGTGCTCCTTGCGCAGGCCGCCGGCCTTGCGGTGGAGTTCGAGGTGGACGCCGAAGGCGCCGCCTCCGTAGGTCTGGGCCCCGAGCAGGATGGTCTCCCAGAACGAGGCGATCACCGGGATGTGCTCCTCGAGGTCGAGGTGGGCGACGTCGGTGAAGATCCAGCCGATCTCGTCGTCCACCATGGCCTTGCCGTAGAAGGCGCGAACGAGCTGCTCGCAGTCGGCGGCGCTCTCGATGTCGGTGCGAGCTTCGGCGGCGATGCACTAATCATGACGACCGAGCATCGGCTGAGATCCGCTCGCCGAGGAACCTGGGGTCAGATACGCCTATCGGGGCGCCCGGATTTGAACCGGGGACCTCACCGACCCGAACGGTGCGCGCTACCAGGCTGCGCCACGCCCCGAGAGCGGCGATTATCTCAGAGGGCGGAAAGCGGGGCGGCGCCGGGTGTTTGGCGCGGCCGCTACTTTGCGCTTGGCTTCGGTTGAACCAAAGACGATGACCCGCAGATCAGTGATCCCGGCAATGGTGGTGGCGCTCGTGATGGCGCTCGCTCCCGCGAGCGCCCGGGCGGCGTTTCCGCCTGGGTTCATCGGGATCTCGCCGCAGAGCCCGGCCAGCCCGGCCGACTTCGAGCTGATGCGGGAGGCGGGGATCACCAGCGTGCGGCTGCCGCTCTACTGGTCCGGGGTGCAGCGGCAGAGTCCGGCGCTGTCGGCGCCGGACTGGTCGGGCTTCGACCGCGAGGTGGAGTTGGCCGCGGAAGCGGGCATCTCGGTCTTCCCTTTCGTCTGGGGGACGCCCCCGTGGGCGGCCGAAAAGCAGACCGTGATGCCGGTTCGCAGCGCCATACAGCGGGCCGGCTGGGCGCGGTTCCTGCGCGGAGCGGCCAATCGCTACGGGCCCGAAGGGACGCTCTGGCGCGAAAACCCGGAGCTCCACTATGAGCCGATCCGGCGCTGGGAGATCTGGAACGAGCAGAACATCGTCACCTTCGCGACGCCGCCCAGCCCCGCCCGGTTCGCCACCCTGGTGCGCAACTCCGGCCGGGTCCTGCACGCGGTCGACCCCGGCGCGAAGGTGATCCTCGGCGGCTTTTTCGGGCGGCCGCTGCAGATCCCGCCCAACGTCGGCTCCGGCGACTTCCTGGCGCGGATGTACCGCGCGCCCGGTATCGGTCGCTTCTTCGATGGCGTCGCCCTGCACCCCTACGTCGCCGACGCGCGGGCGATGCGGGCCCAGATCGTCAACCTGCGCCGGGTGATGCGCAACAACGGCGACGCCGCCAAGCCCTTCTACGTCACCGAGCTGGGCTGGGGCTCGCGCAACGGGCCGACCCGCTGGGAGCGCGGCCTCTACGGCCAGGCCAAGCAACTGTCCCGCGCGTTCTCGATGCTCTCCGCCCACCGCCGCGAGTGGCGCGTTCGCGGCGTCTGGTGGTTCACCTGGACCGACGAAGGCGGCAACTGCCTGTTCTGCCGCTCGGCCGGGTTGCTGACCGCCCGGCGCGAAGCGAAGCCTTCTTGGTACCGATTCACGGCCTGGACCGGAGGCGATCCCGACGTCGTGCCGCGGGCCCGCTTCGGTCCCGAAGTCGAACTCGGCGATGCGCCGCTGCCGGTTGGCGGCTAGCCGACGGCGGGCGCGCCGAGGAGGCGCCGCCGCTAGGCTCCGGGTCACCTTCCGAACTCGACAAGAGGAGACGCCAGATGGCTTTTTCGGTCCCCGATCTGCCCTACGCATACGACGCGCTCGAGCCGCACATCGACGAGGCGACGATGCGGGTCCACCACGACAAGCACCATCAGGCCTACGTCGACAAGGCGAACGCCGCCCTGGAGGGCACCGAGTGGGCCGACCGCGACGTCGAGGACGTGCTGCGCAACCTCAGCAGCCTGCCGGGCGACAAGCAGGCGCCGGTCCGCAACAACGCCGGTGGCCACTACAACCACAGCCTCTTCTGGCAGATGCTGAGCCCCGACGGCGGCGGTGAGCCCGGCGGCGAGCTCGGCTCCGCGATCGGCGAGACCTTCGGCTCCTTCGACTCCTTCAAGGAGGAGTTCAAAAACGCCGGGATCGCTCGCTTCGGCTCCGGCTGGGCCTGGCTGGTCAAGGACTCCTCGGGCCTCGCCGTCGTCTCGACGCCGAACCAGGACTCGCCGATCTCCGACGGCTCGACCCCGCTGCTCGGCTGCGACGTCTGGGAGCACGCCTACTACCTGAAGTACCAGAACAAACGGCCCGACTACATCGACGCCTTCTGGAACGTCGTCAACTGGGACTACGTCGCCCAGCGCCTCGCCGACGCCGGCTGAGCGCTAGCTCGCGACAGGAGTTGCCGGCCGCGCGGCCTTTGGTAGGTCGCGCGGCTCGGCGCCCTCCTTGGGAGGGATCAGGCTCATCGCGTGCTCGGCCTTGGCGGTGATCGTCAAGCTCGGGTTGACGCCGGGGTTGGCCGGGATCGAGGCCCCGTCGGTGACCAGCAGGTTCTCGTAGCCGAAGGCCCGGTTGGAGGCGTCGACGACGCCGCTCTCCGGCCCGGCGCCGATCACGGCGCCGCCGAGGATGTGGGCGGTCGTAGGCATGTTCCGCAGCGACTCGGTGACGGCGCTCTGGGCGACCCCCTTGGTCCGCTGGGCGAACCAGCGCGCCGCCTGCTCGGCGGCGGGGATGAAGGTCGGGTTGGGGCGCTCGGGGTCCTGTTCGGTCTGCAGCCGCACGCCCTTGCCGAAGATCTTCCGCTTCGGCCGCAGGTGCATTGCCGCGTCGACCGTCTGCATGACCAGCAGGATCACGGTCCGGTGCGACCACTTGTAGGGGAGCAGCATCCGCAGCGCGCGGAGCGGGTGGCGCAGCAGCTCCCGCAGCCACATCAGCGGCCGGGTCAGTTTCGTACCGGCCCCGGTCATCGCCGTGAAGTTGATGCTCATCGCGTCGCCGGCGGTGCCGTAGGTGACGACCTCGATGTGGGTGTCGGGATCGGGGTAGATGCTGGAGGTGATCGCCACCGAGCGGCTGTAGTCGCGCTCGTCGTCGCGGGCGGTGACCGCCTGGATCGACTCCGAGTTGGTGCGGATCACGGCGCCGATCTGGTCGGAGAGGCGCGGCAGCGAGCCGGCGTGCTTGCAGTTGGCGAGCAGGTTGTTGGTGCCGAGGGCGCCGGCGGCGACGACCACGCCCTTGGCGGTGATCGTGCGGCGGCCGCGGTGCAGCCAGGAGCCGGAGCGCTCCGCCGTGACCGCGTAGCCCTCGGAACCATCGGCGGCGCCGAGCGGGCTGATGTCGGTGACCTGGGTCTCCGGCTGGATCCGGACGCCGAGCTTCTCGGCGAACCAGAGGTAGTTCTTGACCAGCGTGTTCTTGGCGCCGTGGCGGCAGCCGACCATGCAGCTGCCGCAGCGCATGCAGCCGGTCCGCTCCGGGCCCTCGCCTTCGAAGTAGGGGTCCTCGACGGTCTTCCCGGGCTGGTCGAAGAAGACGCCGACGCGGGTGTTGGTGAAGGTCTCGCCGACGCCGATCTCCTCGCCGTATTCCTTCAGTAGCTGGTCGGCCGGCCCGATCCCTTCGTACTCGGTGACGCCGAGCATCCGTTCGGCCGTGTCGTAGTGGGGGGCGAGGGCCAACTCCCAGTTGCCGAGCTCCTTCCACTGCGGGTCCTCGAAGAAGGCGGGACGGGCCCGGTAGAGGGTGTTGGCGTAGCCGAGGCTGCCGCCACCGACGCCGCTGCCGGAGACGACGAAAACGTCCTTGAAGAAGGTCATCCGCAGGACGCCGCGGAAGCCGAGCTTGGGCGCCCAGAAGTAGCGGCGCGGGTGGCGCACGGTCGACTCGGCGAAGTCCTCGTCGCGGAAGCGGCTGCCGCACTCCAGGACGGCGACGCTGTAGCCCTTTTCGGCCAGGCGCAGGGCGGAGACCGAGCCGCCGAAGCCCGAGCCGACCACGATCCAGTCGTAATCGTGCGTCATCGGATCGGGCTGTGCCGGGGTCCTAGGCCTCGCCCGGCTCGAGCGGGCGGAAGTCCGACGTGCGGGCGCCGCAGACCGGGCAGAACCAGTCTTTGGGGATGTCCTCGAAGGCCGTTCCGGGGGGGATGCCGCCGTCGGGATCGC
Organism: uncultured bacterium; assembly: GCA_966211075.1. Taxonomy (GTDB): domain Bacteria; phylum Actinomycetota; class Thermoleophilia; order Solirubrobacterales; family 70-9; genus VAYN01. The sequence continues at coordinate 1,684 of CBIHMQ010000011.1, read as the reverse complement.
CGATCGCCGGGTCGTAGATGAACCCGCAGCTCTCGCAGATCCAGAGGGTCGTTTCGGTGGTCGCGCTCATGTCCAAAGTCTAGGTCGCGGGCCTATTTGTCGAAGCTGACCGCGACCGGGCCGCGCTCGGCGTCGGCGATCTCGAAGAACTCGCGGGCGGTGAAGTTGCCGGCGTTGGCGACGATCGAGCCCGGGAACTGTTCGATGTCGGTGTTGTAGGACTGGACGTTGGAGTTGTAGATCCGGCGCGAAGCCTGGATTTCGTCCTCCAGCTCGGAGAGATTGCGGCTGAGCTGCTGGAAGTTCTCGGTGGCCCGCAGGGTCGGGTAGTTCTCGGCGACGGCGCGCAGGTCGGTGAGGGCGCCGGTCAGCTTGTTCTCGGCGTCGGCGGTGTCGCCGACGCTCTGCGCGGACATCGCCTCGGCCCGCGCTTTGGTCGCCTTCTCGAAGACCTCGCTCTCGTGCGTGGCGTAGCCCTTGACCGTCTCGACCAGGTTGGGGACGAGGTCGTGGCGGCGTTTCAGCTGCACGTCGATCCCGCTCCAGGACTCGTCGACGCGGTTGCGCGCGGCGATGATCGAGTTGCGCTTGGCGATGAAGTAGAGGACCGCGATGACGATGATCGCGACGACGACGATGATGGCGATGGTCATTGACGCTCCTGGGGGGTCGAAAACCGGCTGGACAGCCAATCCTAACGGCGCGCGCCGGCGCCGGCGCGGGTTGGCCGCTTAGGATCGCCGGCATGAGCGCGAAGCAGGAAGCCGCGGACTGGGCGGAGCTGGTGCGCCGCTACGGCGAGCGCAACGACCTCACCTACGAGCCGGTCGGCGGCATCAATCCCGCCGACGGCCCGGTGGCGCTCTGCGTCGGCGGCGTCAACCGGCTGACCGGGCAGCTGGTCGACGGCTTCTGGGGCTCCTGCTGCGACGCCGACGAACGCGAGGAGGGCGGCCTGTTTGGCAAGGCGGTCCTGCCGACAGCGCTGCTCGCCAAGGCGCACATGCCCGATCTCGCCCAGGTGGTGCCGGCCTTCAACGTCGAGTCGATCGAGGGACACGAGGCGATCGCCCAGCGCTTCTCGCGCAAGGTCGAGTTCGAGTCGATCGACTTCAATAGGCGCTTCTGGGCGACGGTGCCGAAGGAGTACGACCCGGTGAAGCTGCGCGAGCTGTTCAGTCCCGGCTTCCTCTCCTGGGTGACGACGATGAGCGGCGAGATCGACTTCGGCGTCAACGACCGCCAGCTCTGGTTCCTCTGGCGGCTGCGGGAGCGCAGCGAGGAGGAACTGAAAGCGGCGCTGAAAAACGCCGGGCAGTTGTTCCGTCGCCTGCAGGGGGAGATGGAGGAGAGCGGCATCCACACCTACGCGCCCGGCCCCTGGCACGCCGGGCTCGAGCCGTTCCCGCAGAGCTGAGGCGCTACGCCGGGTAGTCAGGGTCGCCGGGAAGGACGACCCGGTGGTCCTCGCGGGTGCCGATCACCTTCGGGAGGATCGCCTCGACCTGGCGGCCGCGGTGGGCGGCGATCGCCTCCTCGGAGGTGGCGAAGGGGAGCAGCGATTCGAGCTGGCTGACGGTTGGGAAGGCGATCACGAGCTCGCCGGCGCGCTGCGCCTCGAGCGCGGCGGCGGGCTCGAACCAGGCGGCCTCGACGGTCTCGACTCCGTCGGCCCGGGGCGGCG
>CBIHMQ010000010.1:0-20862 GCA_966211075.1 uncultured bacterium | reverse complement strand
GAGACCCTGCCCCCCGCCCGCCCGAGTCCGGACTCCAGCGGGGCGGAACGCGAGTAGCCGCCGGCGAGGCCCGAGGCGAGGGTCTCGGTCCCGCCGTGCAGGCGGGAGAGGCCGTCGGCGAGGGCGGCGGAGCCGCCAGCGAGGCGCCGCAGGCCCGAGCCCAGGTCCGCGGCCCCGTCGGAGAGGCGACGGGTGCCGTCGGAGATCCGCTCGGCCCCGCCGACCAGGCGAGCCATGCCGCCGTTGAGGCGGGCGGCATCGTTGCGGAGCGAGCGCAGTTCGGTGCGCGCGGCGGCAAGCGAGCGGACCAGGATCCCCGCCTTGTCCGCGGCCCGCTGTAGGGACGGGTCATCGCGGGCGCCGTCGTCGAGCATCCGCCGTAGGTCCTGGGCCCGCTTCAGCGAGCCCTTGCGCAGCTGGGGCACCAGGTCGCGCAGGCCGAGGGCGAGCGAGAGCGAGCCGGCCTGCGCGGTGTGCTGACCATCGGCGAGCTTCGCGGAGCCGTCGGCGAGGCGCTCGATCGCGTCGGTCGCCCGGGCGCCGCCGCTGGCGGCGCGTTCGAGGCCCGAAGCGATCCTGGCGGCGCCCGCCTGGGCCTTGCCCGAGCCCTCGCCAAGCAGGCCGGCACCGGCGGCCGCCTCGGAGATGCCGGTGCGCAGCTGGCCGACCCCAGCGGCGGCGCGCTCGAGCTTGGAGCCGAAGCCCTGCATCCGCGCCGCCTGACGGCGGCCCGGGCCGCCCAGCAGCTCGTTGCCGCGGCTTCGCATCGGCGCGGTGCGCTCGGCGATTTCCTTGGGGCCGATCACCGCCTGCACCCCGGGCTGGCGCGCCAGCAGGTCCTGGAGCTTGGCGAGGTGGTGCAGCTCGGCGTCGGTGGTGATCGGGCCGTTCGGATTGCTGGCGACGAGGACGAACGGGGCGTCCCAGCCGGGCCCGATCTGGTCCGAGATCCGTTCGGCGTCGAGGCGGGCGGGGCTGTCGGCCGGCAGCTGCTTGGCGCTCGGGGGACCGGTCTTGATCGCGACCGCCGGCGCGCAGAGGAGCAGCAGCGCCGCGGAGATCGCGATCGCGACCGGGGCCGGGCGCCGCAGCGCCGTCTGCAGCAGCCGGTGGAGCGTGTCGTGTTTCTCGGGGCCGGAGGGCCGCAGCGCCCAGCGATTGACGTTGTGGCCCAGCAGGCTGAGCAGGGGCGGCGCCAGGTAGATCGAGGTGACCAGGCTGACCGCCGTGACCAGGATCGCGGTGCCGGCGAGGGACAGCAGCAGCGAGCCCGGCAACACGAAGACCGAGACGATCATCGAGACGAACAGGGTGAGCCCGGCGAACAGGGTGGTACGTCCGGCGGTCCGCCGGGTCGAGAACGCCGCCGCGATCGGCTCCTTGCCGAGCTCCAGCTCCTCGCGGAAGCGCGAGACCATCAGCAGCGCGTAGTCGACCCCCAGGGCCAGGCCCATCATCGTCGCCACGGTCAGCGCGAAGGCGTCGATCGCGATCTCGCCCGAGACCAGGTAGAGGAAACCGCGCGAGGCGATCACGGCGATCGCGCCGAAGGCGAGCGGGATGATCGCCGCGACCGGCGTCCGGAAGACCAGCAGCAGGACCAGCAGCAGGAAGGGGATCGCGATCAGCTCCGCCTTCTCGGTCGAGGCGATCGACTCGCTCTGGATCGCCCGCGAGAGCGAGGCGTAGCCGGTCTGGGTGGCCCGCACGGGGGCGTCGATCTCCCGCCTCAGGGTGGCTTCCAGCTCGGGCACCACCCGATCGACCGCCGCGGCGGTGGAGGCGTGGAAGTCGACCAGGATCAGCGCCTTGCCGGGCGCGGGCCGGAGGCGGTCGAGCTGCTCGCCGTCCCAGGGGGAGAGCGTGGTCACCGCCGGCTCCGAGCGCAGCGCCCGGATCAGCTCCGGGCCCTGCCGATCGAGGGCGCCGGCGGGCCCGCGCAGGAGGATCGCGAACGGCGCCGACTCGCCGAAGTGCTCCTCGAGCAGCTGCCCGCCCTTGGCCGAGGGCGTGCCGGGGACGCTGAGGGAGGTCGGGGTGAGGCGCTCCTCCACCCCGGTCCCGAGAACGCCGAGGGCGGCGATCGCCACGACCGCCGCCGCGAGGACCCTGCGCGGAAAGCGCAGGGTCAGGGGGAGGCTCCCCCTAGAAGGCGCCAACGAACCGGCTCAGCCGGTTGCGCTTGTGCTTGGTGGACTTCCCCTTCTTCTTCTTGCCCTTGATCTGCTTCTTGCAGCTGTTCGCCAGGACCGGGCGGGATTTGGCTACGGCGTTGTACTGGCCGGTCATCTTCACCGTCATCCGGCTCTTCTTCCCGCGGCAGATGTTCCGCGAGTTGACGAGCAGGCCCTTCTTGCCGCCCTTCATCGAGAGCACGAACTTGCTCACAGGGACGTCGGGCAGGCCTTCGATCGTGTTGCGGATCTGGGCCTTGACCGAGTCGATGCGACCGGCGAATTCGACTTCGATCGGCTGGCTGTCGGGGCCCCTGAGGAAGATCGCCAGATCCGGCAGCTTGTTGTTCGAGGATTTCAGGAACACCGGGCCGGTCAACTTGCCGTCGATCAGCGGCGTCTCGGCTTCGGCGTAGCCGTAGATCGAGCCCGCCGGGCACTGCTGGGCAGCGGCCTGGGGCCGGGTGCAGACGGTGTCGATGTGGGCCTGTTCGAGGAACACCGAGTGCGGCAGGGTGACCTGGACGTCCTTGGTGTTGGCGTACCCCTTGCCCCGCGGCCAGGTCACCTGGGCCCGGAAGGCCGGCAGCCCGCCGCGCCTGGTCGGCCCGGTGAGCTTGGCCTTGAGCCTCGGCTTGAAGGCAAGCTTGCCGCAGCCGCCGACCTGGAAACGCTCGCTCATGTTGGCGACGGCGCCGGAGTTGCCCCGGGCGCTGACGCTGACCGTCGAGGGCTTGCAGCTGGTCGGGTTGAGGCCCCACTCCGGGCGGTCGAGGTTGACGCGGATGTCGCGGATCCGCAGCGGGATGCCGCGGATGATCGTCGGCAGCTCGTCGGTCTGCCCGACGATCTGGGCGGTCTGTCGGTTGACCCGGATCGGGACCTGCACGACCACGTTGCCGAGGTCGAAGGCGGGCTTGTCGTGGCTGCCGCCGGCCAGGCCAGGCGTGATCGTGACCAGGCTCAACGGCGCCCCCTTATATGGACCGCCGAGGTAGATCGACCCGGGGACGTAGAGCTGCCTGCCGCCGGGGCCGACGCCGCTGAGGATGCTGCCCACGCGAGAGGCGGGGGCGCAGCTGGGGTTGTCCCGCTCGGCCAGGCCGGTCTTGGCCCGAGCGGCGGCGATCTGCGCCTCGCCGCAGGCCGGGATGCCCCGCAGGTAGGCAGAGTAGCCGGGAGGCGAGGTGACGGTCAGCTCGCTCAACTCCTGGGCTCCGTCGGGACGGGTGATCCGCACCGAGAAGGGGCTGGTCGCGCCCGCCAGCGGGTTCAGCGAGCCGGCGCTCATGCCGAGCTTGAAGGGGCGGTCGCCCGGGTTGCCCACGCAGGGTGAGCCGCCCGGGCCGGAGGTCATCGTCACCGGCGAGCTGAAGTGGGCGATCTCGTCCGGGCGCGGGTTGGCCGGGTCGGCCGCCGCCCACGGGGTCAGGTCGGTCTCGGTGGCGACCGGCGCGCAGGTCATCGGGTTGGCCAGGGCCGAGGCGTCGCCGCCGTAGAAGGACAGCTTCATGTCTTCGAAGGGAAGCTGCGGGTTGTTGCGGAAGCGGGTCGTGACCTGACCGGTGACCGGGTCGGCGACGACTTCGCCGGCGAGCTTGATCACCAGCCCGAGCTCGGGGCTCTCCACCGCGAGGTAGATCGCGTAGTCGGAGTTGAACGGGTTGTCGTGCTGGGCGGCCAGGTAGACGGAACCGTGCAGCGGGCTCTCCAGCAGCGGCGAGACCACTTCCGAGGTCCCGAGTTTGGAGGCCAACGGGCAGCGAGGCAGCGTTTTGTCGAAGCTCAACGGCGAGAGGCTCTTCAGCCCCATCTGCTCCATCGAGCAGCTCTGCACCCCGTCGCCGATCGCCGGGTTCATAGTCACGCCCTGCGGCAGCTTCACCGTGATGTCGCGCAGGTGCGAAGCGCTGAGCCCTGAGAGTTCGGTCAGGCCCTTGTTTTCGACGTGGACTCGGGCCGTGTAGCCCGCCGGGCTGTCGCTCTCGGTGACATCAGGCTGGAGATCGAGGCTGGGCCGAGTTTGCGGGTCGGTCCAGGTCTTGACCAGCTTCTCGCAGCCGGTGAAGGCCGGCTGCGGCGCAACCAGGGTCTTCCAGTTGGGATCGGTCATGTCGGGGCTGCCGTCGAGCAGCTCCGGAGCGGGGTGCTGCCAGGAGTCGAGCCCGAAGCGCATGGTCGGTTCCGGGTCCGAGCAGGTGGTCGGCAGGGTGACGATCGGCTTGGCGGTTTTGGCCGCTTCCGCGAGCGTCTTGCAGCCCTTGAATTCGTAGCGCAGGAAGCCTTTTTTGATGATCGGGCCGTTGCTGCAGAAGCTGAAGCGCGAGCCGATCAGCTGCGGATCCTGGGGAACGCGAGGTGCCCGGATGTTGATCCCGTAGTCGCCGTCGGTGCGGACGCCGACCCGGATCACGAACTTCGGCGAGTCGGTCGTGAACCCGAACTCGGCCGGATAGCCGTTCTCGGCGGGGACGCGGTAGACGATCGATTCCTGATCCAGGGCGCCGAGCAGGAACAGCACAACGCCGCCGACGGCCGTGTCGGCCGGGCAGGCCTCGGCCAGCATCACGTCGACCGGGCAGGTTTTCGCCGCCTGCGGGTTGCCGATCAGTCCGGGCGGAAGTTCCGCCAGGCCGCTCTTGATCGCCTCGACGGGGGCGCCCCATTTCGAGCCCAGCCCTCCGGGACCGGCCGCCGTCATGGTGGTCGGCACGCGGAATTCGGCCGAAGCCTCGAAGGGATGGCCGCCGGCCTGGGTGTAGTCGCTGCCTTCTTCGTCCTGGACTTTCGGGTCGAGCACTTCGAGGCCGAACGGCTTCGCGGGCAGGAGGGTGAAGCTATGGGTGGCGCTCGCCGCTTTGGCGGCACCGCCGCCGTTGACGACGACTTTCAGCTGCGGCGAGTCGGGGGCGCCGGCGCCGATCCAGACCTGGCTGAGGTTGAGATCCGGCAGTGGTTTGCCCGGTCCGACCGCGTAGTTGCTCGTACAGACCGAGGCCTGGAGATCACAGCTCCAGCCCGTCCCCGACGCCTGGGCCAGGGTGAGCCCGGGCGAGAGGTTGAGAAAGGCGGAGATGGTCGCGCCGGTCGTGTAGTCGACGTCCGAGCTGTTCGTCACCTGCACCACGTAGCTGACGAATTCGTCGCCCCGGTGGATCTCCCCGGGGGAGCTGGTGATCCCGATCGAGTACGCCGGGGCGGCGGACGCCGGGGCGGCGCAGACCATCAGGCCGATGACGACGGCCGCGATTCCAATGAGCTTCTTCATGACGTTCGTGCCTTCCTGCCGAGCTGGGACGGAGCCGGTGCGAGTCATCGGCGCGCTCACTTGCCGCTCCTTCCGTGGCGCTTGGCGGCGGCTCGCTTCGCCTTCTTCGCCGCCTTCTTGTTCACGCACTTGCCGCCCGTGCGCACCTTGCCCTTCTTGCACTTGACCGGCTTCTTCACGCACTTGCGGTGCTTGCGGACCTTGCCCTTCTTGCACTTGACCGGCTTCTTCACGCACTTGCCGCCCTTGCGCACCTTGCCTTTCTTGCATGACCGGGCCCGCTGCTCGGGTGGGTTGCCCGGACCGATCAGGCTGGCGCTGCCCGGGTTCGCCGCCGGCGCGACCGGAGCCGGCGGGGCTTTGCATTCGGCGCCGCTGAGGCAGGTGTCGAAGGTCGCTTCCGCGGTCGGGAAGCCGCCCCCGACCCGCGCCGCGTAGACGTCGTTGGCGGAGTTCTGGTCGGATGGCACTTCGCTCGCCGCGGTGTAGAAGAACACGGTCGAGCCATCGGCGACCGTGCCGGCGGAGGGGCTGGGCTTGGCATCCGGGATCGCCTTCCGGGTGATCCGTTCGAGCTCGCCGTGGTTCCAGGCGTAGACGTCGAGGGCGCCGTTCGTGTCGGCGGGGATCAGACCCTCCTCGGTCCAGAACACGACCACTTCGCCGTCGTCGGAGGCGAGCCGCGGTTTGTTCCAGAACGCCTCGACCGCGCCGGTCCCGGACTGCCCGAGGGCGTTGACCGGGAACGCGCCGCTGCCGGCGCAGCTCGCGCAGACGATCGCGTCGCTCGTGGCCTCGGAATCGAACCGGTAGACGTCCGTCTCGGTGTCGGTGTCTTCCGCCAGCAGCGGCTCGTTGGTCTCGGCGACCAGGAAGCGGCCGTCGCCCCAGCTATCGGCGCCGCCCTCACCGTAGACCGGCACCGCCAGCGCCGGGTTCGAAGAGAGGCTCCACATGGAGCTGGCGCCGCTGCCAAATTTCGCCAGGTACTTGAGCGAGCCGGTCGGATGAGCGGCGTCACGCTGATAGACGTAGAGGTTGTTGGCTCCCGCCGTCGCCTCCGGGGTCAGGCGCCCGGTGGCGACGAAATAGACGCGCGAGCCGTCCGTGGAGATGGTGACGACGCCCTGGGTCGTGGCCCCGCTCCCCGGCGTCGGGTGCTCCGGGGAGACCGCTTGGCCGGCCGAGATCTGCACCAGTTTCGGCTGGCCCGCGGGCGGAGTCTCGTCATAGACGTAGACGTCGTTGGTCGAGTCCTGGTCGCTCGGCACGATCCGGCGGTTGGTTTTGAATACGACGACGTCGCCGTCCAGCGAGGCGCCGCGGTAGACGTCCGGCGCCGCCGGGCCGCCGCAGAGCGGCGCCGGGGTGCAGGTCGGCTCCGAGACGGCGACGGTCTCTTCCGCGTCCACCCGCTTGAAGAGACGCGTTCCGTTGCGTTCGGTGGCGTTGCACACGCCCGTCGCCGCCGGTGCCGGGACGGCGGTGAAGTAGATGATGCGGCCGTCGACCGAGATCGAAGATCTCGCCGTCACCTCACCGCCCGCGTTCTGCCCGGCGCCTCCCGGCAGCGGGCCGCATTTGCCGCCCATCTGCTGGCCGTTGTTGTCCTGGTTCACCATGCTCAACTCGGGCGCGCCGGAGCGGGCGTCGGTGACCTGGAAGTAGTTCGAGGTGGTCGCGGTGGCGGTGATCTCGCCCGGGATCAGCGTCGATCCCTGCGGAGGCATGAACGCGAAGGTGTCGAAGTCGGCCGATCCGCCGACCATCCGCCAAGGGCTCGCGCCCGCCGTGGACACGTCCCTGACTTTGAGCTGGGTCATCAGCTCGTTCGTCCCGTGAGCGGAGCTGAAGGAAAGGAACGGCGACTTCGCAAGCCAGTTTTCCTTGTCGGAGCCCATCCAGAGGACCCCCGACAGGTCCGGCGCCACCATGTAATCGCCCGGCAGGAAGCCGCCCAGCGAGCGATCGGGATCGTTGCCGACCTGGAAGACCTTCCAGCCGCCATTTCCCCGGTCGCTGCCGAAGGGCGGGTTGAGGCCGGCCAGGGAATCGGGCGACCCGATGCTCTGCGACGAGAAGTAGACGCGGTTGCCGTCCTGGCTGACGCCCAGGAAGGGGACGCCGAAGCCGCGAGCAGCCCCCATTCCCTCGCCGTCGGCGTTGCTGATCAGCTCGACGAAGCGGGCATCGTCCCGCGGCGGGGTCACGACCCGGGCCTCGCCGTAGTCGACGCCGTTGGCGTTGGTGGCGACGAGCCGATAGCGGTAGGTCTTGGTCGGATCGAGGTTGGCGACCGACTGGCGGACCTCGACGTCGATGAAGCTCTGCCCCGCCTCGACCGGCCGCGCGGGCGCTTTCGGGGCTACCGAGGCGTTGGCCCAACCCGAGGCCTGGAACTGTTCCTCGGTCAGGTACTCGAAGACGAAGGTCGAGTTGCGGTTTGCCGCGTTCAGCTTCCCTTCGAGGTCGAGGCTGGGATGCGTCGCTGCCGGGCTGCTCCAGTTGGCGCCGCCGGTCACCGCGCTCGGACTCGAGGGCACGGTGGTGAAGTTGGGCCCGGTGACACGGACGTGGCCGCCGAAGGTCATCCCCATCCATGAGGTCGAGACGTTGAGGCCCTTCCAGGTGTAGGCCATCAGCCGCACTTCGTACTCGACTTCGGGCCGCAGGCCGGTGGCGACGAACGAGACTTCGCATCTGGGAGCGTTGCCGTCCGGGCACGCTTTCGGCGAGCCGCTGCCGGTGCCGTTGCCGAGCACCGGGTCGAAGGTGATCGCGGCGGGCTGGCGCTGCCACTCGAGCTCACCCGCTTCGCGGAGTTCGAAGTGGTAGTAGGTGTTCCAAGGTCCTTTCAGCGGCTCGATCTCGGCACGCAGGGTGGCGCTGGTGCCGCGCACGTCGGATGCCGGGGCGATGGTCGCGTGCGGACCGTCGACCTCGTCGATCAGCAGCACCCACGGCACCTGATTCGTCTGCAGGAAGAGGAAGGTCCGGCCGGTGAGCGGGTTGACAGCGAGCGCCTGCGGTTGTGGGGCGTTGACAAAGGCCCCGGCGACACCCGCGTTGTTGCTGCATTCGAGGTGGGTCTCGACGAGGTTCCCGGAGCTGTCGAACTCGTGGATCAGGGTCTCCGGCGTGTATTCGACGTCGATGCAGGCCGGAGTGTCATCCCGTTTTTCCATCTGGGCGACGAAGACGTGGTTGTCCGGCCCGATCGCGACGTCGGCGGGGCGGTAGTTGCTTTCGGTGCCTTTGAGGACATCGGGCGCGAAGGGCCCCTGAGGCGTGATCGTGCCGCCGGCCTGGGTGAAGTACTGGAGCCCGTAGCCGAGGAAGCTGCCGTCGGTCACGTAGATCTTGCCGCCGGCGTCGACGGCGATCTTGGTGGGGGCGACGAACTGTCCCGGCTCTTTGCCGGACACCCCCGTCTGGCAGACGTCGTAGGACGCCGCCGCGCAGGTTTCGAAACCGGTCGCGCCGGTCGTGACGTTGGCGACGCTGGAGAGCTCCGCAACCGCGACCGAGGGAGTCGAGGGCGTCGGCGCTGCCTGCGGGGTGGTGTGCCTGTTGCCGCTCGCCTTGGTGCTGGCGCCGCTGGCGTTGGTCGCCTTCACGACGCACTGGAAGACACCCGCCACAAGCTGTTCCCCGGCGCTGATCGTGATTTTGTCGGTGGTCGAAGCGGAGCTCGTCGGGGGTGCGATCTGCTGCCCGCTGCGCAGCCATTCGTAGGTGTATTCGGTCGGCGAGCCGCCCCAGGAGCCGGCGTTGCAGGTCAGTTCCCTGGCGACGAGTCCTTCGAGGTTGCCGGTGGCGACCGGAACCGCGATCGACGCCGGCGGGGACGGGACCGACGGGGTCGGCACCGGCGCCACCATCGAGGGAGTCGAGACCTGGGTGGTGATCGTGTTGCCGAACCTGAGGAACGCCTGACACTGGATGCCTTTGCCTTCGTCGGCGCCGACGAAGGTGTAGGTCGCGTTGGTGGCGCCGGCGATCGGAGCCCCGTTGCGCAGCCACTGGAAGGTGGTCCCGTCGGGGGCGGAGGGGGCGGCGCCGCAGGTTGCCTGGCCGCCGACCGCGAGGCCCAGGGTGCTCGTGTCGAGGCCGATCTGGCCCACCGCTTTCCCGGCCAAGGTGCCGCCGAAGGTGACCACGTATGGGCTGGAGCCGCTGGCGTCGCCAGGGCCGCCGCTGACCGTCACCGAGCCGCCGCGCCCGCCGATCGTCGAGAGGGCGTTGAGGGCGGTGCGGACTTCCGAGGCGCTGGCGTCGTAGGGCAGCGCCGTCGTCGTCTGGCCTTCGAAGTTGAGCTTGAAGGTGCCGTCGGCGGCCGCGATCGTGACGCTCTGAACCGCCGTCGCCTGGCCGCTGGTCTTGCCGGGGCCGAAGCCGACGACGCCGAAGCCGAAGGCACGCACGAAGCTGCCGGCGGGGGTGTACTCGGAAACGCGGAAGCCGTCGCTCTCGGTGAGCTGGAGATTCAGGGCGTTGGGCGCGCCGGCGGGGGCGAGGGTGACGGGGGCCGGCCCTTTGAAGGCGCCGGCCACGCCACAGGCGACGCCGGCCTTGCAATCGGCCGCTTCGGTGCAGATCTCGGCCCCGGTGGCGCCAACCTGGGTGGCGACCACCTGGGCGCTGGCGCTGCCGCCGCTCAGGGGCGCGGAGCCGTTGGCGGCGACGACAAGCGGCTGCGGCGAGTCGCCCAGGGCGCCGCCGAAGGTGAGCTCGTAGGGCGCCGTGCCGGCTTCGTCGCCGGGCCCGCCGCTGACGACGATGCCCCCTGGCCCGACCGAGGACAGATCCTGGAGGGCCGCCTGCACTTCGGCGGCGCTTGCGTCGAAGTCGAGGTCAGCGGTCGTCTGGCCCTGGAAGTTGAGCTTGAACTGGCCACCGCTTGCTTTGACGGTCAGGCTCTGCTTCGCGGGCCGAGCCGGAGCGTCACCGGCCTTGCCGGCGGCGACGACATCGAGGCCGAAGGAGCGAATGAAGATGCCGGTGGCGGTGAAGACGTCGACCCGCTGGAAGTTTTTGTTGGCGATGTAGAGGTTGCCGGTCGACTGCTGGACGGCGATGCCATAGGCACCGCTGAAGCCACCACCGAGGGAGGAGGCGATTCCAGCCTTGCAGCCCGCGGACACTTTGCAGTTCTCGAAGCCGGTCGTGTCGGCGCCGGCGTTGATCGTCCGCACGGTCGCACTGGCGGCGCCGCCGGAAAGCGGAGTCGTGCCGGCGCTGGTGACGATCGGCGGCTGCGCCGCGCCCGCCAGGGACCCTTCGAAGAAGACGCCGTAGGGGATGGCGCCGCCGGGACCGCCGGGACCGCCGGTGACCGAGACGTTGCCGGCGCCGATGCTGGGCAGGCTGCGCAGGGCGGACTGAACCTGCGCGGCGGTGGCGTTGTACGCGAGGTCGGCGGTCGTGTCGCCGCCGAAGCCGAGCTTGAACTGGCCACCGCTTGCATCGACGGTGAGCGACTGGATCGCGTCGCCGTTGCCGTCCTCTGAAGCGACGACGTCGAAGCCCCACGCTTCCTTCCACTCACCGGTGGAGGTGAAGCGCTGGATCCGGTTGGAGCCGGAATCGACGACGTAGAAATCCCCCGCCCCGACGCCCCCGTTGCCAGTCGCATTGACGGCGTTCCCGGTCACGGTGGTGGAGAAGCCGCCACCTTTCGTCCTCTGCCCAAAGTCCACCCTCGAGTCTTCGACCGAGTCGACGACGACCTTGGACGCGAAGGCGCCCGGCGCGATCGCCAGAGCGCAGGCGAGGGCCGCGACCAGAGCAAGGACGAAACGGTGGGAACGAGCCGATGCACCGCTCCTCCGGGCGTTGCGCTGCGCGGACAGAACCCTCGCGAGGCGTCTCACTATCTATCTCTCCTTGCTCTACCGGCCCTCCTCCCGGCCCTCCGGATTTACTCCTTGGAGGACTCGAGTCCCTGGCCCGGTCGTTTGCTCTTCCCTTGCCCGCCAACCCCGCGGACGCCACCAAGATAGACAAACGCCGAAGTTCTTGTCAACCCCGGTACACAAGAAATTGTAAATTTGGGTACAGAATCTGTCAGATCTGGTTCTAGATTTGTCAGGCTAAGTACGTGTTGGTCGGCTTGGCTCTGGCTATCGTGGGCGCCGGGATGGCGCCGATGGACCCTGCAGCGCAACGGAGCGAGCCGCTCTTTCCCCGCCTCACCGGCGGGCCGAGGCGAATGCCGCCACAGCGGGTGGCGCGCCACCAGAAGGCCCGGCTGGAGGGAGCGATGGTCGAGGCGGTGGCCCGGCACGGCTACGCCGGCACGACCCTGCGCGAGCTGGTCACCCTGGCCGGTGTCTCGAAGAGCACCTTCTACCAGCACTTCGAGAACAAGCAGGACTGCTTCCTCTCCACCTTCGACGAGATCGTCGCCCAGCTGGGCGCACGAGTCGGCGAGGCCTACCGCGCGGGTGGGGACTTCCGCGGGCAGCTCACCGCCGGCCTCGCGGCGTTCATGAACCTCGCCGTCGAAGAGCCCGCGGCGGCGGCGCTGACGTCGATCGAGTCGCTAACGCTCGGGGCGGCGGGGGTCGCCCATCGGGAACGCGCTTCGGAAGGCTTCGAGGCCCTGATCCAGCAGAGCTTCGACCACTCCCCCGCCGAACGCGAGGTGCCCGCGGTGACGGTGCGGGCGATCGTCGCCGGGATCCGCGGCGTCACCTACCAGCGGCTGCGCCAAGGCAAGCGCGAGGAGCTGCCGGGAGTGGTCGACGAGCTGGTCGAGTGGGCGCTGCGCTACCAGGAGCCCGACAGCGAAGCGACCCAACGAGCGATGGCGAGGGCCGCCGTCGCCTTGCCCGAGCCCTCGACTCCGGGGCCCGACACCGGCGAGGAGGATTCCCGACCGGGCTGGGACGAGCCGCCGGACAGCCCCCGCAGCCGGATGACCCTGACCCAGCGCGAACGGATCGTCCGAGCCGCCGCCCTCGTCGTCGTCGAGCGAGGCTACGAAGCGCTCAGCATCCCGGCGATCTCAGCCGCCGCGGGCACCTCGAACCAGACCTTCTACGAACATTTCGCCAGCAAGCGCGATGCCTTCCTGGCCGCCTTCGAGATCCTCGGCGCCGATGCGATCCGCGCCTCGAGCGCCGCCTTCGAACAGGAGGGGGACCACCCGGAGGCGATCGGCGCCGGCCTGCGAGCGCTGTTCGAGCACATCGCCAGCAATTCCCTGTTTGCCCGTCTCGCCTTCTTCGAGCTGCCCACCGCGGGTCCCGTGGCCCTGGACCGCGCCGACGCGATGCTCGACAGCTTCGGCGCCTTCATCGAACCTCGCGAGGCTCCGAGCCAGATCGGCGGGCCGCTGCCGAAGTCGGTCATGGAGGCGCTACCCAGCGGCCTTTGGGCGGTGATCCAGCACGAGATCGTCCACGGACGCCGCGAGGCGCTGCCGAAGCTGGCGCCCGAAGCGTCCCGCATCGTGCTCGCCCCGTTCAACCGGGCCTGATCCCCAGCCCGCCGCTCAGGCGCCGGCGACCCGCCGCGCCTCGCCCTGGCCGACGTAGGGGATGAGGATGAACTCGACCAGCTGACGCTCCGAGGCGGTGATCGCCTGCGCGTCTTCGACCAGCAGGTGGCCGGAGAGGATCGAGGCGATCCCACCGACCAGGGCCCGCTCGGTCGCATCGGGCAGCGACGCCGCGCTCGGGTAATGACGGCGGCCGTCCCGCAGCAGGGTGGCGAACTCGTCCAGGGCGCGGAGCTGCCGCTCCGCGGCGGCCAGGCTGGCGGCGGTCGCTTCGATCGCGAATACCCGCGCCAGCGCGCTGGCTTCCGCCAGCGACGAAAGGACGGCGCCGACCGCCGCCCGGACCCGCGACGGCCAGGCGGCAGGCGTGTCGCAGGCGCCGGTCACGTCAAGCCAGAGACGGTCGAGGAAAGCATCCTGGGCGGCGATCAGGCCTTGCTCCTTGCTCTCGAAGTGGACGTCGAACGATGCTCGCGAGACGCCCGCGTAGCGCAGGACATGGGCCACCTCGAGCTTCGCGTAGCCATGCTCCGCCGCCGCCTTGCCATACGCGTCGACCAGCATCTCTCGCTGTCCCGCGGCCCCTCCGAAGACGGACTCCAGCCGTTCTTGACTTTCATGCCTTCCCGCCACGTCGGCCGCGGAGCCTAGGGGGACAGTGACATTTATGTCAAGAGGGGTACATAACACGCGTCCCGCCCTCGGGATGTCTTTGACCTACCCGACGCGGCGCAGGTAGGCCCTCGAGAAATCCCACAACTGCCGGCCGCGATGCCCGAAGCCGGCAACGGTTCGCCCGCTGGCCCGGTGCCGCAGATCCAACTCGTACTCCCGGAGGCCGAACCCGGCGCGAACGGCGTCTACCGTCATCCCGATCTCCATCCCGAAGCCTGAGGCGAACGGCAGGGTCGCCCGCAAGGCGTCGACCGTCAGCGCCCGCTGGCCGGAAATCGGAGCCTGCGTCTCGACCCCGCAGAGGCGGCGGATCGCCCAGCGGGCGAAGCCGAGGGCGAGGCCGAAGCCGCCGCCGACCCGGTTCGCGAAGGCGGCGACGGCGAGGTCGCACTCACCCCGTTCGACCGCGGCGACCAGCGGCGCCAGCCGGGCCGCCGAGGAGCCGAGGTCGCCGTCGCAGAGCAGCACCAGCCGCGGAGCTGGCGTGACGCTCAACGCCGCCTCGACCGCGGCGGTGACGTTGCCGCCCTTGCCGTGCGGGCGGCCGCGGCTGACCACCTGGGCGCCGGCCATCATCGCCACCTCGGCGGTGCCGTCGCTGGAGGCATCGTCGGCGACCCAGACGCTCGCCGCCGGGAAGGTGCCACGCACCGCCCTCACCGTCTCCCCCACCCGGTCCGCCTCGTTGCGGGCCGCGATCACGATGCTCAGGTGCTGTTGGGAGTCTGGCGTCACGCGCGGCTATTGTGCCCGCCCATGGCAGATATCGAGGCGCACATCACCGGCAACGTCTGGAAAATCGAGGTGAAGGTCGGCGACGAGGTCTCCGACGGCGACACGGTCGCCATCCTCGAGTCGATGAAGATGGAGATCCCGGTCGAGTCCGAGGACGACGGGGTCGTCAAGGAGATCCGCTGCGAGGAGGGCCAGTCGGTCAGCGAAGGCGACGTCCTCGTCGTCCTGGAGTAGGCGCCGTGGAGGAGCTCGCGAGCGGCAAGCTCGTCCTCGACCGCCCCGCCGAAGCGGTCGCCCGACTGCGGATCGACAACCCGGCGCGTCGCAACGCCCTGGACCACGAGATCCTCGACGCGATCGCCGAGGTCCTGCCGCGCCTCGACCGCGGCATCGAGACCCGCTGCGTGGTGATCACCGGCGCCCCGCCGGTCTTCTCGGCCGGCTACGACATCGCCACGATCCCGACCGAGACCTTCGAGCGCGACGCCGAGGCGCTCGTCGCCCACCCCTTCCACGGCGCCATGGAGGCGATCGCCAAGTACCCCTGGCCGCTGATCGCCGCCCTCAACGGCCACTGCCTCGGCGGCGGCCTGGAGCTGGCGGTCACCTGCGACCTGCGGATCTGCGCGGCTGGCGCCAAGCTCGGCATGCCGCCCGCCAAGCTCGGCCTCGTCTACGGCCACACCGGCCTGCGCAAGTTCCTCGACACGGTCGGCCTCGCCCGCACCAAGGAGCTCTTCCTCACCGGCCGCAACTTCGAGGCCGAGCGGGCCGAGGAGATCGGGCTGGTCCACGAGGTGGTGCCGAGCGACCGGCTCGAGCGGGCGGCGGTGGAGCTGGCCGCCGAGGTGGCGAGCAACGCGCCGATCTCGATGCGCGGCAACAAGCACGCGATCGACCTGCTCACCGGCAGCCCGATCCTCACCGAGCAGCAGGAGGCCGGCCTGATCGCCCTGCGCGAGTCCTGTTTCAGCTCCGAGGACTTCCGCGAGGGGATCGCCGCCTTCGCCGAGAAGCGCAAGCCGGTCTGGACCGGGCGTTGAGCGCCCGGGCTCGCAAGGCCCTCGCCAAAGCCGACCCGAAGATGGGGGCGCTGATCGAGAGGATCGGCGAGCTCGACCTCGAGACCCGCCTGGCCCGGCGCGCCGAAGAGCGGCCGGCCGACGCCTACGGGGCGCTGCTGCGGGCGATCGTCGGCCAGCAGCTCTCGACCAAAGCGGCGCGGACCATCTACCTGCGCGTGCTCGACCTCTTCGGCGGCACCACCCCCTCGCCCGCGCAGCTGCTGGAGGCGAGCGAAGAGGACCTGCGGGGCGCCGGCCTCTCCGGGCGCAAGGTCGAGTACATCCGCGACCTCGCCCGCCACGTGCTGGCCGGCGAGCTGGAGCTGGACCGGCTCGAGGAGCTCGACGACGAGGCGGCAATCGAGGAGATCGTCGCCGTCCGCGGCCTCGGCCGCTGGACCGCGGAGATGTTCCTGATGTTCCACCTGGGACGGCCGGACGTCCTCTCCGGCGGCGATCTGGGCATCCGCAAGGCGGTGCGGGTCGAGTACGGGCTCGAGGAGATGCCGCCGCCGCAGCGGGTGCTGGAGATCGGCGAGGCCTGGCGGCCGCACCGCAGCCTCGCCTCGCTCTACCTCTGGGAGTCGCTGGCCGCGGTCCCGGACGAGTAGCCGGCCCGGGCGCGCCTGTACTCATTCGCGGCTCAAGCCCTGCGCGCAGCAGCCGAGAAGACCTAAATGCGCGTGCGCTTCTGGATCGGCCTGCTCGCCGTCTTCCTGGTCGGAGGCGGCTCGATCGCCGCGGCCGTGATCGTCAAGACCAACGAAGCCGAGCGCTTCGACGAGGTCCAGCGCGAGCAGGCGACCCGCTCGGCTCGCCAGGCCGAGTCCCTGGCCCGGCTCTCGCTCGGCCAGCTGGCCAGCGCCGCCGCCTTCTTCCGCGCCGAGGACCACTACACCGCGCGGGACTTCGACATCATCGCCGAGCCCCTGCTGCAGCACGGGGCGCTCAACGCCGCCGCCTTCATCCAGCGCGTCCCCGCCTCCCGGCGCCGCGCCTTCGAAGCGCGCCACGGCGTGCCGATCTTCGAACCGACCGCGAGCGGGCCGGTCAAGGCCCGCCCGAGCGCCACGTACTTCCCGGTCGTCTTCGCGGTCAGCGCCTTCGGGACCACGGCCCCGGTCGGCTACGACCTGGCCTCCGACCCGCTCCGAGGGCCGGCGCTGCGCCGCGCCGCCCGGACCGGCGAGGCCGTCGCCTCGCCGCCGGTGAAGCTGCTGATCGGCGGCCTCGGCTTCAACGTCTACCGGCCGGTCTACCGCGAGGGGGCGCCGACCGCCACCGTCGCCCAGCGCGAAGCGGCGCTGATCGGGTTCGCTGGCGGCGCCTTCCGAGTCGGCGACCTGGCCGCCGCCGCCAACGGCAGCGTGCCGGGCCCGGTCGACGTGCAGCTGCACGTCGCCGGCACCACCGTCGGCGACTCCGGTGACCTCGTCGACACCGCCCGGGCGCCGATCCGGATCGCCGACCGCACCCTGCTGCTGGTCCTGAGCGATCCGAACCGGCCCGGCAACACGCTGCCGGTGGCGATCGGCGGCGTCGGGATCTCGCTGGCGATCCTGCTGGCGGCGCTGATCGTCGTCTGGACCCGCAACGAGCGCTTCCAGGAGCTGCGGCGGGAGGCCCGCCAGGACCCGTTGACCGGGCTGAAGAACCGGCGCAGCTTCGACGACGACCTGCGGCGCGAGGTCGCGCGCAGCAACCGCCATCGCACGCCGGGAGCACTGCTGATGATCGACCTCGATCACTTCAAGCACGTCAACGACACCTTCGGCCACCCGGCCGGCGACCGCCTGATCAAGGAGGTGGCGGCGATCCTCCGCGAGCGGGTCCGCGAGAGCGACGTCCTCGCCCGGCTTGGCGGCGACGAGTTCGCGGTCATCCTCCCCAACACCAGCGTCACCGAGGCGCGCCTGGTCGCGGAAGCGATCGTGGCGACGATCCGCGACCGCTCGCTGGTCAAGGACGAACAGGGAGTCACCGCCAGCGTCGGCATCGCCGTCTTCGGCGACGACCCGCGCCACAGTCCCGAGTCGATCGTCTCCGAGGCCGACACGGCGATGTACGCCGCCAAGGACGGCGGCCGCGACAGCGTCCGCCTCTTCGATCGCCAGGTCGTCCGCAACGGCCACAGCGGCGGCTGACTCAGCCGCCTGCGAGCCGCTCCCGGAGGTCGAGGACGCGCTGGGCCGAGGCCTCGAACTCGGCGCGGAGGAGGCGGCCGGCGCGCAGCTTCGCGACCAGCGCCGCGGCGCCCGCCTCGGCGGTGCCGAGGTCGGTGAAGAGCAGCAGGTCGGTGCCGGCGTGGGCCGCCGCGACCGACGCCTCGGCGGGACCGCCGAAGTCCTCGACCGCGACCGTGTCGAGGGCGTCGGTGACCGAGACGCCTTCGAAGCCGAGCCGGCCGCGCAGCTCCCCGGTCGCGATCGGCCGCGCGAAGGCGGCCGGGTCCGGCGCCAGCGCCGGGTAGATCGCCGTGCTCAGCATCACCAGCTCGCCGCCGGCGGCGACGAAGGCCCGGTAGGGCTGCTCGTCGACCGCGCGCAGGCGCTGCTTGGAGATGCCGAGGCGCTGCACGGCGAAGTCGGTGTTTTCCGGGGCCGCGCCGAAGCCGGGGAAGTGCTTGGCGGTCGCGGCGACGCCGCCGGCCCGCAGGCCTTCGGCGAACGGCACCGCGGTTTCCGCGACCCGCTCGGGGGTCGAGCCGAAGCCACGGTCGGTGGCGGCGATGACGCCGTCGGGACGGGCGACGTCGAGCACCGGCGCCAGGTTCACGTTGACGCCGAGCCGGCGCAGGTTGGCGGCGGTCAGGCGCCCCTGCTCGCGGCTGAAGGCGGCCCCGCGCTCGCCCATCGCCGCGGCGGACGCCGAGGGTGGGCCGTCGACCCGCTTCACCTCGCCCCCCTCCTGGTCGACCATGATCAGCAGCGGGTCGCGCAGCTTCGCCGGCCGCCGGATCCGCTGCAGCGTCGCGATCAGCTGCCTGCCGGCGGCGCGGCTGGGGAAGTTGTCGGCGAAGAGGACGACGCCGGCGAGCCGCCCCTCGGCGATCGCCGACCGCAGCCGCGGCGTCACGGCGGTGCCGTTGAGCCCGGCGATCACCCGCTCGCCGGCCAGCCGCGGCAACGGCAGGGTGCTGGCGACCGAGGGACGCGGCGGCTCGTCGCTGTCGCCGAGCGCGAAGGCGCCGATCGCCCCGGCGACGACCACGACGGCGACGAAGGCCGCCAGGGCAAGGCGACGACGGCGTGCCGCGCCGCGGTCCCGGCGGGGTCGAGCTCGGTCCATGCGGCGATGCTACGGCGCCGGCCAGGCGTCCGGTCCCGTTCCTAGCCTTCTCAGCAACCACCCTCGGCTGGAAGGGACCTCCGATGTCATCCCTAATCACCTTCGACGAAGCGCTGGCCTACGGCCGCCTCACCGACCACGACGAGATCGGCGAGCTGGTCGAGCGCGCCTGGCAGGTGCGCCGCGAGAACTTCGGCGACTCGACCGACATGTGCTCGTTGGTCAACGCCAAGTCCGGCGGCTGCGCCGAGGACTGCGGGTTCTGCGCCCAGTCCCGTTACGCCGAGGCCGACACGCCGATGCACGCGATGCTGGAGCCGGAGCAGATCCTCGAGCACGCCAAAGCAGCCGAGGCCGCCGGCGCCCACCGCTTCTGCATGGTCACCCAGGGCCAGGGCCTCTCCAAACGGGACTTCCAGAAGATCCTCGAGGGCACCCGCCTGGTCGCCGAGCAGACCAACCTGAAGCGCTGCGCCTCGATCGGCCACATGTCGAGCGAGCGGGCCAAGGCGCTGAAGGAGGCCGGCGTGCAGCGGGTCCACCACAACGTCGAGTCGGCCCGCTCCTACTACCCCGAGGTGTCGACCACGGGCCGCTACGAGGGCCGCCTGCGGACGAGCCAGGCGGTCAAGGAGGCCGGCCTGGAGACCTGCGTCGGCGGCATCCTCAACCTCGGCGAGTCCGAGGAGCAGCGGGTCGAGATGGCCTTCGAGCTGACCGAGATCAACCCGACCTCGGTGCCGATCAACCTCCTGATTCCCAAGGAGGGGACGAAATTCGGGGAGCGCGAGGTGATGGATCCCTGGGAGGTCGTGAAGTGGATCGCGATCTTCCGGCTGATCATCCCCGGCGCCCTCTTCCGGCTCTGCGGCGGCCGGGTCGAGAACCTCGGCGAGCTGCACAGCCTGGCCGTCAAAGCCGGGCTCAACGGGGTGATGATGGGCAACTTCCTGACCACGCTCGGCGCCGAGCCGGAGGACGACCGGGCGATGTTCGAGGACCTGGGGCTGAACGTCGCCCGGCAGCCCGACAACGGCGCCAACCCGCGACCCGACAACCGCTCCGGCTGGCTCGAGGGCGAGACCCCGGCGACGCCGATGGACGAGCTGGTCGACCACCAGGACGAAGCGAACTTCTGGGACCCCTCGACCCAGCTGCGGGTCGTCAAGAAGGCGAAGAGGACGCCCTCCTACCCGAACGCCGCATGAGCGACGTCGCCGAGCGGCTGGAGGAGCTCCGCGAGCGCGGGCTCTACCGGCGCCTGCGCCTGGTCGAGGGCCCGCAGGGCCCGCGGGTGCTGCTCGGCGACCGCGAGGTCCTGCTGCTCTGCTCGAACAATTACCTCGGCCTCGCCGACGACCCGCGGGTCCGCGAGGGGGCGGCCGAGGCGGCGCTGCGCTGGGGCGCCGGGGCCGGGGCCTCGCGGCTGATCTCCGGCAACATGGAGCCGCACCGCAAGCTGGAGCGGCAGCTCGCCGCCTTCAAGGGCTACGAGGCGGCGCTCCTGTTCGGCTCCGGGTACCTGGCCAACACCGGCGCCATCGCCGCCCTCGCCGGCCGGGACCAAGTGGTCTTCTCCGACGAGCTCAACCACGCCAGCATCGTCGACGGCTGCCGCCTCTCCCGGGCCGAGACCTTCGTCTACCGCCACGCCGACCTCGAGCACCTCGGCTGGGGCCTGCGCGAGGCCGGCGAGCGGGCGGCGCTGATCGTCAGCGACGGCGTCTTCTCGATGGACGGCGACGTGGCGCCGCTGGCGGGCCTGGCCGAGCTGGCGGGCCGGCACGGCTGCCGGCTGATGGTCGACGAGGCGCACGCGACCGGGGCGGTCGGCCCGGGCGGCCGCGGCTCGGTCGCAGCCGCCGGCCTCGGCGAGGAGGTCGACGTCGTCGTCGGCACCCTCGGCTTGGCGCTCGGCTCCTTCGGCGCCTTCGTCTGCGCCGACGCCGAGACCGTCGACCTGCTCGTCAACTGCGCCCGCCCTTTCATCTTCTCCACCGCGCCGCCACCGCCCGCGATCGGCGCCGCGGCGCGGGCGCTGGCGCTGCTCGAAGCCGAGCCCGAGCGGGTCGAGCGCCTGCAGGCCAACGCCACGACGCTGCGCGACGGGCTCGCCGCCGAGGGGCTCGCCGCCGGCGCCTCGCGGACCCAGAT
>CBIHMQ010000009.1:0-21416 GCA_966211075.1 uncultured bacterium | reverse complement strand
GGCCTCGACCGCGGAGAAAGCGAGGGTGCCGGCGCAGCGCTCGGCCTCGAGCGTGGCGGTCTTGACCGGCTTGCCGGCCTCGGCGGCGATCGTCAGGGCCAGCTCCTCGACCCGCTCGGCCGCCAGCGCCGCGGCGCGGTCGAGGACCGCCGCCCGCTCGTGCTGGGGGAAGCCGCCGCGCTCGAAGGCCACGTGGGCGGAGCGCACGGCGCGGTCGGCCAGGGCCGCGTCGGCCCGGGCGACCCGGCCGATCGGGGTCTGGTCATAAGGGCTGCGGACCTCGTCCCACTCCCCCGTCTCGACCCACTCCCCGGCGACGAGCAGCTCGTGGTCGGTGGCCTGGAGGAACCCGGTCGCCATCAGGCGGCGACCCCGGCCGCGTCGAGCCCGAGCGCCTCGGCGGGCGGCACCCACTCCAGCCCTTGGTCGCGGGCGACCGGCTCGTGGGTGACGGCGCCGGCGGCGACGTTGAGGCCGGCGGCGAGCCCCGGGTCGGTCGCCAGCGCCGCCTTCGGGCCCTCGTCGGCGAGCCGCAGGAGGTACGGCATCGTCGCGTTGGTGAGCGCGTAGGTGGAGGTGACCGGGACCGCTCCCGGCATGTTGGCGACGCAGTAGTGGACGATCCCGTCGACCTCGTAGGTCGGCTCGGAGTGGGTGGTCGGGCGCGAGGTCTCGAAGCAACCGCCCTGGTCGATCGAGACGTCGACCAGCACCGCCCGCTCCTTCAGCAGGCCGAGCTGCTCGCGCCGGACGACGTGCGGCGCCCGCGCCCCCTTGACCAGCACGGCGCCGATCACGAGGTCCATCTCCGGCAGCCGCTGCTCGATCTCCAGGGTCGAGGCGTAACAGGTGGAGACGCGGCCGTCGAAGACGGTGTCGAGCTCGCGCAGGCGGTCCAGCGAGCGGTCGTAGACGAAGACGTCGGCGCCGAGCCCGAGCGCCACCTTGGCCGCGTTCTGGCCGACCACGCCGCCGCCGATCACCATCACCCGGCCGGCCGCCACACCCGGGACGCCGCCGAGCAGCAGGCCGCGGCCGCCGATCGGCCGCTCCAGCACGAAGGCGCCGGCCTGGGCGGCGATCTTGCCGGCCACCTCGCTCATCGGCGCCAGCAGCGGCAGCCGTCCGTCCGGATCGACGACGGTCTCGTAAGCGATGCAGGTGGCGCCCGACTCGACCAGGCCGCGGGTCAGCTCCGGGGCCGGCGCCAGGTGCAGGTAGGTGAAGAGCGTCTGGCCGGGACCGAGCAGCGACAGCTCCGCCGGCTGCGGCTCCTTGACCTTGACGACGAGGTCGGCGAGCGAGTAGGCGGACGCGGCGTCGGGAACGACACGGGCGCCCTGGGCGACGTAGTCGGAGTCGGCGATAGCCGAGCCCTCCCCCGCCCCGGCCTGGACGATCACCTCGTGCCCGCGGGCGGTCAGCTCGCGGGCGCCGGCCGGGGTCAGCGCCACCCGGTACTCGTCGGCCTTGATCTCGGTCGGCACTCCGATGCGCATCGCGGTCCTTTCAGGTGCGGTCGGGGTTGGACGGGACCGGCGCCGAGACGACCGCCTCGACCGCGTCGGCGACGGCCGCGGCGAAGCCCTCGATCTGCTCCTCGCTGGAGACGAAGGGCGGCGAGAAGTGGAGCGCCCCGGGGGCCAGCATCCGGGTCAGCTGGCCGCGACGGCGGCAGGCCTCGACGACCTCGGGCAGCTCGCGACCGGCGGCGTCGAAGCGCTGGGCGTCGAGCTGGATCGCCGCGGTAAGGCCGACGATGCGGACCTCGCTGACGCCCTCGACGTCGGCGAGGCCGCCGAGCAGCCCGGGCAGCTTCGCCTCCAGCTCGCGGACCCGGCCGAACAGGCCCTCCTCCTCGAGGACGTCGAGGTTGGCGAGGGCGCCGGCGCAGGCGACGGCGTGGCCGGAGTAGGTGTAGCCGTGCTTGAGCATCTCCCCGGCGCCGGCCCGGAACGGCTCGGCGACCGCGCCCGAGGCGACGCCGGCGCCGAGCGGCTGGTAGCCGGAGGTGAGCGCCTGGGCGAGGATCATCAGGTCGGGACGGACGCCGTAGCGCTCCGAGGCCGACCACTCGCCGAGCCGGCCGAGGCCGGTCACGACCTCGTCGCAGACAAGCAGCACGCCCTGCTCGCGGCAGAGCGCCGCGACCCGGCGCAGGTAGTCCTCGGGCGGCGGGAAGACGCCGCCGGCGCCGATCACCGGCTCGACGAAGAAGGCGGCGACGCGGTCGGGGCCGAGCGAGCGGATCGTCGCCTCGAGCGCCTCGACGTCGAAGGGCGGCACGTGGGCGACGCCGCCGACCAGCGTCCCCCAGCCCTCGCGGTTGCCGGCGATCCCACCCAGCGAGGTCCCGTAGGCGTGGGTGCCGTGGTAGGCGCCCTCACGGGCGATCATCGTCGTCTTCGCCGGCCGGCCGACCAGCGCGAAGTGGCGGCGGGCGATCTTGGCGGCGCTGTCGATGCTGTCGGAGCCGCCGCTGGTCAGGAAGACGCGGGCGTCGTCGACCGGGGCCCGCTCGGCGAGGCGGTCGGCGAGCTCGAGGGTGACATCGGTGGCGTAGTTGCCGAAGCAGCTGTAGGAGGAGAGCCGGGCGGCCTGCTCGCCGATCGCGGCGGCGATCCGATCGCGCCCGTAACCCACGGCGCAGTACCAGAGGGCGGCGGTGGCGTCGAAGTAACGGTTGCCGTCGGCGTCCTCGACCGTGGCGCCCTCGCCGCGGACCAGGACCAACTCCTCCGCTTCGGTCGCGGCCAGGTTCGAGAAGGGGTGCCAGAAGCGGCTCATCGCCGCCCACCCCTTCCGCGGGTCAGCTCTTGATGGTGGGTTCCTTGCTGGAGGAGGCGTCGCTCTTGGCGGTGTCTTCCTCCTCGTCGCCCGGCTCGAGCTGCTTGCCGTCGCCCTTGATGCCCTGGCCGAACTCGCGGATGCCGCTGCCCAGCGAGGAGCCCAGTTCCGGGAGCTTCTTGGCGCCGAAGAGGAGCAGGACGATCAGGACGATGATGCCGATCTCCAGGGGTCCAAAGCTCATGGTCCCCACCATAAGCCATGTACTCAGTGGATGCAAGATTCATGCGCGCAGCTCCGGCATGACCTCGTCGGCGAACAACCGCAATTGCTCCCTGGCGTCGCCGCCGCGCGGCAGCAGGACCACGGCGTCCGCCCCCGCGTCCCAGAGCCCGCGCACGGTCCCGGCGCCGCTGGCCGGGTCCCCGGCGACGGCGATCGAGCGCAGGGTCGCCTCATCCAGGTCGACGGCGCCGTCGCGTCCCAGCCCGGCCCGCTCGGCCATGTCGGGAAAGTCGCCGCTGCTCATCCAGTGCCCTACCAGCGGCTGCGCCGCCTTGACCCCGGCCGCGTCGTCGCGGTCGAGGCTCAGGTAGGAGTAGACGACGGTGCGGCCCGGCCCGCCCGAGGCGGCGGCGAGCCCGCGCGCCCAGGAGACGGCGTCGGGGGTCGCCACCTCGGGGATGACGATCCCGTCGGCGACGCGGCCGGCGAGGGCGAGGCCGCGCGGGCCGGTGGTGCCGACCAGGATCGGCGGTGCCGTCTTCGGCCGGTGCTCGAGCTCGACCTCGTTGAGCTTGACGAAGCGCCCCTGGCGATCGAGGCGCTCGCCGCGGACCAGCGAGCGGACCGCGGCGACGGTCTCCTCCAGCAGCGTCAGCCGGCCCTTCGGGCGGGCGTCGATCCGGCGCATCCAGGCGTCGACGCCGTGGCCGAAGGCGGGCATGAACCGGCCCGGGAAGAGCCGGGCGAGGGCGCCGATCTCCATCGCCGCGATCGCCGGGTTGCGGACCGGAGCGGGCAGCAGACCGACCCCGACCGCCAGCCGCTCGGTGCTGGCCAGCGCCACCGAGGACATCGTCAGGCCGCCGGTAGAGAAGCAGTCCTCGACCATCCACAGCTCGTCGTAGCCGAGCTCCTCCACCCAGCGGGCGATCTCCGGCGCCTCCTCGGGCGCCCAGCGCGGGTCCCAGCGGACCCCGATCGCCCTGCCAGTGGCCGGCACCGCTACAGCTCCCGGCCCAGCCAGTCGCGGTAGAAGGTCTCGAGGTCCGGGAGGAAGTCGTGGACCGCGGGGTAGCCCGGCGGCACCGACTCGACGTCGAGCAGCGCGAAGCTGACCGGGTCGTAGTACTCGCGGATCTCGTTCCACTCCGGGTCCGGGTGCATCTTGTCCGGGTAGACCTCGAGCATCGCCTCCTCGTCGCGGCGCACCCGCACCATCGCGCCGCGCTTCCAGTTCTTGCGGTAGTCGCCGAAGACGTGGCCGGAGTCGGACTTGATCACCCGCTCGCCGGAGGGCAGCTCGACGATGCAGAGGTGCAACCCGAAGGGCAGCAGCACCCTGTCCTCGGGGAAGGGCCAGCGGGACTGGACGATCGCCAGGTAGGTGTCGAAGCGGTCGCCGTCCTTGTAGCCGGACTGGATCTGGCGGACCTGGCTGTCGGGCAGCTCGCCGTCCAGCAGCGCCTCCAGCGTCTGCCGGTTGAGGGCCTGCTCGACCCCGGTCGGCCGCCGCTCCGGAAGCTCCGCCTCGATCTCGGTGCGGGGCTGGCGCTGCAGCTCCTCGGGATCGCGGCCGCGGAGGATCCGCTCGGAGATCTCCACCGTCGGCGTCGCCACGTCGTAGACGAAGTCGGCGTCGAGCTGCCAGAAGTCACGGTATTCCCCAGCCCACTGGGGCGAAAGTCGCATCGACTCCGCGTACATCCGCTGCACGGCCGGGTGGAAGCGCTCTGCCCCGCCCTCGGCGTGGGCGGCGATCCGCGAACGCTCCTCATCGAACCAGCGCCGGAAGGGACGAGCCGCCAGCTCGCGGTCGCGCCGCAGGTCGGCCCGGCGCTGCTCGGTCGCGGCGAGGTCGACGGCGCCGCCCTCGCCGATCACGACCCCGTAAACGGACTCGGCGAGGCGCGGGATCAGGTAGCCGCCGGCGACGTCCGCGGCCACCGAGGCCGGGTCGCGCTCGATCGGGTCGCCGATCCCGGAGCCGCCGCGCATCGGCGAGAGGTAGAGGTCGCCGTTCCGCATCTGGTTCGGCATCGTCAGGGTCCGCTGGTCGAACTCGGAGTCGCCCTCGACCAGAGACTCGATTTCGGACTCCTCCGGGTTGCCGTCGCGGACCGGGTAGGGCAAGAGACCGCCGGCCAGCTCGAACATGTTGGTGGCGCGGACGTTGTGGCGGTAGCCGGTCGCGCCCGGGTATCCGCCCCAGAGGCCGGACTGCATGGTGATCCGGCTGTTGCCGATGTTCTGGGTTTCGAAGTGCTCGGTCCCCCAGCAGAGCCGCAGGCTCTCCCAGCCGGAGCCGCCGCGGAAGCGGCCGGAGCCGGCCGTCGAGGGCTTCACCGAGGCACCCAGGTAGAGGAACGGCTCGTTGATCTCCCAGACCTCGCAGTCGCCCATGTCGCCCTGCGGGTTCCACATCGCCGCCGCGTAGTCGAGCCCGTCGGTGAACATCCGGGCGCCGCCGCCGACGCAGGAGATCGAGAAGTTGGTGATCGCCGCCTGCTGGCCGTGGTGATCGATGCCGCCGCCTTGGAAGGTGTTCGCCGACATCGCGTACGGGGCCAGCACCTCCTCGACGAAGCCGCGGGCGTTGAGGCTCTGCGAGAGCGACTTCAGGACCCCGGTGAAGCTCGGCACCAGGAAGCGCCAGGGCGAGCCGGTCGAGGCCTGCGGGTTCTGGTGGTTGGACCAGCTCCCGGGCGGGAAGTTGGTCGAGATCGTGTAGTAGGCGCCGTCGTTGATCTTGTCGTTGGCGAGCAGCGTCTGGGTCAGCAGCACCCAGAGGCCGCCCTGCATCGCCGCGGTCGTGCAGTTGGCCGAGTGGTAGCCCCAGGCGGAGGCGCCCTCGAGGTCGAGCTCGAGCCGCGCGTCCGGAGTCACCCGGACCTCCACCGGCGCGTGCATAAGCGTGTCGACGCGGGCGTGCTCGGGCATCAGCTGCTCTCCGCCGAGGGTCATCTCCGAGAAGGCCGGGGCCCGGTAGCGGCCCGGCACGGTCATCGCGTAGAGGCTGGAGCGGAAGGAGCGGCGGCCGTCCTCGATCAGCTCGGCGCAGAACTGCAGGTAGGTGTCGACGCCGACGTCCTCGATCAGCGACTCGACCTGCTGGCGGGCGAGCAGGCAGCCGGCCAGCCGGGTGCGCTCGTCGAGCGTCCAGTACTTCGGCAGCCGGGTGCCGCGGGCGGCGGCCTGGACGTGGTCCCTGAAGAGCTTGTCCGCGGCGCCGATCTTGCGGGCCGGGATGTCGATCCCGTCCTCGAAGCGGGAGATCGGGCCGAGCGGCAGGCTGCCCGGGGTGCTGGCGCCGATCTCGATCACGTGGGTGACCCCGGCGACCCAGCCGACCAGGCGGCCGTCGACGTGGATCGGCACGATCGTCTGCACGTCGGCGTTGTGGACGTCGCCGATCAGCGAGTCGTTGTTGCAGAAGACGTCGCCCGGATTGATGCCCGGGTCGTCCTCGTAGCCTTCGCGGATCATGTACTTGATCGCGTCCGACATCGTGTGGACGTGGACGATCACCCCGGTCGAGAGCGCCACCGAGTCGCCCTCCGGCGTGTAGACCGCGAAACAGAGCTCGCCGAGCTCCTTGACGATCGGGCTGGCGGAGATGTTGAGCGCCGTCTCGCGGGCGGTCACGAGGCCGCCGCGCAGCCGCGAGAAGACCTTCTCGAAGAGGATCGGCTCCTCCTCCTTCAACTCCAGCGAGTCGGTCAGACCGGCGTAGGCGCCGGTCTCGGTGAACTGGCGTTCGCGGAGGTCGAGCTGGTCGGTGAGGCGCGGCGGCGCGGCGGTGGTGGCGGCAGTCGTCATCGTCAGTCCTTTGCGTCGTGGAGGTGGAAGATGCGGTGCTGGTCCAGCTCCGCGGTTCGTCCCGGCGGCACCGCCAGGGTGGTCGAGGGCGCCTCGACGATCGCCGGGCCGACGATCGACTGACCGGCGCGGACGTCGTCCTGCTCGAAGACCGGGGTCTCGACCGGGCCGGTCGACTCCGACCACCAGACCGGCCGGGCCGCCTTCGGCTCCGGCGGTGCGTCGGTGAGGGCCTCGACCGGCAGCACCGGCTTCTCGACCGGGGCGGAGGCGACGACGGCGACCGAGGTGATCGCGTAGCCAAGCTCGGGCGAGCTGGCCCCGGCCGCGTAGATCTTCGCGTAGAGCCGCTCGAAGCGGTCGATCAGCGAGCCGATGTCGTCGGGACGGTCCTCGTTGGCGGCGACCTCGATGTCGTTGAGCTGGCCGGCGTACTGCATCCGCACCATCCGTTTCAGGGAGACCTGCTCGGGCGGGATGCCGCCGCGGACGAAGGCCTCCACCCCGCGCTCGGCGAGGACGCTCCAGGCGGCGCGGAGCTTGCCTTCGACCTCACCCTCCCGGCCGGGCACGACGGTCAGCGAGTGGGTCTGGTCGAAGCGGTAGGAGAAGTCCGCGCAGGCGCAGCCGAAGGCCGAGAACCCGGCCGCCCAGGTGGGGACGATCACGTCCGCGTAGCCGGCGCCGCGGGTGTAGCCGCCGACGTGCAGGGGGCCGCCGCCGCCGTAGCAGAAGAGCGTGTAGTCGACCGCCGAGTAGCCCTTGCCGAGGACGCGGGCGAGGGCCGCGTAGCGGAGCTGCTCCTCGAACAGGTCGACGATCCCGCAGGCCGCCTCCTCGACGCCGAGCCCGAGCGGGTCGGCGATCTGGCGCTTGACCGCATCGCGGGCCCGCTCCATGTCGAGGGTGACGGCGCCGCCGAGGAAGTACTCGGAGTTGAGCCGGCCGAGGACCAGGTTGAGGTCGGTGACCGAGACGGTCTCGATGCCGCCCTCCGGCCAGGCGGTGCCGATCCGGGCGCCGGCCGAGTCGGGGCCGATCTCGGGCCGGTTCGAGGTCGGGTCGATGCGGACGTAGGAGCCGGTCCCGGCCCCGATCGACTCGATCTCGACCATCGGCAGGTTGAGCAGGAAGCGGCCGATGTCCGGGGTCTGGCGGATCGAGACCTCGCCCTCGTTGACCAGGGCCAGGTCGAAGCTGGTGCCGCCGATGTCCGAGCAGACCGCCCGCTCGAGGCCGAGGGCGTCGGCCAGGTAGCGGGCACCGACGACGCCGCCGATCGGGCCGGAGACGAGGGTGCGGGCGAGCTCGGAGGAGTCGATCGAGATGGTGCCGCCGTGGGCCGCCATCACCCGCAGGTCGAAGCCGGCCCCGGCCTCGTTCATGGCCCGGTCGAGCTTGCCGAGCTGGTGGCGCGAGGGCTCGGCCGCGTAGGCCTCGATCAGGGTCGAGTTGAGCCGCGGGAAGTCGCCGCGCAGCGGGTACAGCCGCGAGGAGAGGAAGACCGGCACCGCGGTCCCGCGCTCGGCCTGCAGCTCGGCGACGATCTCCTCGACCCGGCGCTCGTGGGCGTCGTTGACGAAGCTCTGCAGCAGGCAGACGACGATCCCCTCGACGCCCTCGTCGAGCAGCTCGGTGGCGGCGGCGCGCACCTCGTCCTCATACAGCGGGATCGCCTCGTTGCCGAACAGGTCGAGGCGGCCGCGCACGCCCTTCATCCGCTCGCGCGGGACCAGCGGCTCGTTGTGGAAGTGGGTGGTGACGTGGAGGCGGTCGGCGTAGGTCATGCCGAGCCAGGTCTGCAGGCCGCGCTCCAGCCGCAGGTAGTCCTCGAGCCCGCCGGAGACGATGCAGCCGATCGCCAGGCCCTTGCGCTCCAGCAGCCGGTTCAGCATCGCGGTGCCGGAGAAGACGCCGGAGACGATCGAGGGAAAGGCCGTCTCCGCGGTCACCTCCCACTGCGCGAGTGCGTCCTCGGTCGAGGCGAGCAGGCCGCGCGACTCGTCCTCGGGGGTCGTCTGGGCCTTGCCGACGACGAAGGAACCGGACTTGTCGACCAGGAAGCTGTCGGTCATCGTGCCGCCGGCGTCGTAGGCGATCACTCGTGGCATTCGCGTAACGGATGGGTTCATGGAAACGGGTGTCCTCTCCGACACGACGGTCTCGTTGGGCCTGGTGAGGGCACTATAGCGGATTGAATACAGTGTGTACGATCCACACCGCGGACGCCTACGGGACCGCTTGCATGCAGCAAATCCATTGCGCTAGACTGCGGCGCACTATCGGCACGGCTGAGGAGGAGCTCCCCAAGATCGACCTGTCCCTGGACGGTTCCCGCGGCGACGAGCCGCTCGTCGATGCCGTCTACCACGCGCTCCGCGACGCGATTTGCGACGGTCGACTCGAGCCCAATCAGAAACTCCCGCAGATCCCACTCGCCGCCCACCTGGGGATCTCGCGGACGCCGGTCCGCGACGCCCTGCAGCGGCTCGCTCAGGAGGGCCTGGTCCGGGCCGTCTCCTTCCGCGGCTTCGTGGTCAGCGAGTTCTCCGCCCGCGAGGTGATCGACGTCTACCAGGTGCGCCTCGCCCTCGAACCGCTGGCGGTCGGCGAGGCCCTCCCCCACTACTCGCGGATGGACCTCGCCAAGCTCGGCGACATCTGCGACCGCACGGAGGCCACCGACGTCTCCCAGGTCGACGAGCTCTACTCGCTCAACGGCGACTTCCACCGCACCCTGGTCGAGCCCTGCCCGAACCGGGTCGCGGTGCGGATGCTGACCCAACTCTGGCAGCAGCCCTCCTCGCTGCGGATGTTCCACGCCCAGGCCGCCCTCGGCACGGCGATGAAGGACAGCGTCGCCGGCCACCGCGACATCCTCGCCGCGATCGAGGAGAGCGACCACGACCTCGCGATCGCCCGCGTCTCCGAGCACATCCGCGGCGCCCAGCAGGAAACCATCGTCGCCCTCGGCGAGCACGCCTGAGCGCGACCGCACGGTCCGTTCAGTCACCGTCGCGCCTCCCCTCCCGCTCGCCCAGGACCTCGTCGGTGTGCTCGCCGAGGTGGGGCGCGACCTCGCCGACCCGCAGCGGCGTGCGGGTCATCGTGAAGGGGTTGCCGAGCGCCCAGACCCGGCCGGCGCTGGCGTGCCGCTGCTCGACGATCGCGCCGGTTTCGGTCAGGTGCGGATCGGTGAAGACCTCCTCGACGTCGACCACCGGGCCACAGGGGACGCCGCGCTCGGTCAGGACCTCGAGCCAGTGCTCGACCGGGCGGGCCGCGAAGGTCTCGCTCAACTCCGCGTTGAGGGCCTCACCGTGCTCGACCCGCGAGGGGTTGGTCGCGAAGCGCTCCTCGGCGGCCAGGTCGGGCCGCTCCAGCGCCTCGCAGAGGCGGACGAAGTTGCGATCGGTGGCGACGGCGAGGGTGAACCAGCCGTCGGCGGCCTCGTAGGCGCCGTAGGGGGCGACGTCGCCCTGGGCGGAGACCTCGACCTGCTCGGCGGCGGTGACCATCCGGTAGGCCTGCCCGTAGAGGATCGCCCGGAAGAGGTCGGCCTGGACCAGCTGCCCCTCGCCGCTGCGCTCGCGCTCATACAGCGCCGCGAGGATCGCCTGGGTCGCCAGCGAGGCGGCGAAGGTGTCGGCGATCGTCACCACCATCAGCTCCGGGCCGCGGGCGCCGCCCTGGCGGGTCATCACCCCCGACATCCCCTGCAGGATCAGGTCGAAAGCGGGCCGCTCGCGGTAGCGGCCGCGGGGATCGAATCCGGTCACCGAGCAGTAGACGAGGCGGGAATTGCCCTCGCTCAACGTCCCGAAGTCGATCCCCAGCCGCTCCGTCACTCCTGGCCGGAAGTTCTCGACGACGACGTCGGCGTCGCGGGCCAGCTCCTGGGCGTGGCGGCGTCCCTCCTCCTCTTTGAGGTCGAGGACGACGCTGCGCTTGCCGCGGCCGAGCGCCATGTAGTTCATCCCCTCCCCGCCGAGGAAGGGCGGGCCGAAGTGGCGCGCCTCGTCGCCGCCGGGCGACTCGACCTTGATCACGTCGGCGCCGAGGTCGGCCAGGGTCATGCTCGCCAGCGGCCCGGCGAAGAGCCGCGAGAAGTCGAGCACGCGGATGCCGTCGAGCGGCCCCGCCGCCTCTGGACGGGCGGGCGGCCGCGGCTGTCCGCGCTCGGCGGCGCTCACGCCGCTGCTCCCACGCCGCTGGCCTCGCGGACGAGCCAGTCGTAGACGAGCCGGTGGGTGGGCGCCCGGTCGAGCCCCAGCTCCGGGTGCCAGATCACCCCGAACAGGCGCTGGTCGCGGTTCTCGACCGCCTCGACGGCACCGTCGTCGGCAAGCACCGAGGCGAAGAGGCCGGCGCCGATCACGTCCGGGGCCTGGTGGTGGACGCAGGTCGCCTCGACCTCGCGGGCCCCGAAGACGTCGTGGGCGAGCGTGTCGGGACGGACCTTGACCTGGTGGACGCGGACGTTGCCGAGCGCGTCGACCTGGACGTCGCTGGCGTCGGGATGGTGGACGCCGTTGCGCAGGGTGCCGCCCTGGGCGACGTTGATCAGCTCCATGCCGCGGCAGATGCCGAGCACCGGCAGCCCCCGTTCGACCGCGCCCTCGAGCAGGGCCAGCTCGAAGGCGTCGCGAACCGGGTCGGCATCGAGGGCGTCCCCGGGGTCGCCTCCGTAGAGGGCCGGCGAGAGGTCGCAGCCGCCCGGCAGCAGCAGGCCGTCGATCGCGCTCAGGGCCGCGTCGGCGACCGCCTCGACCTCGCGTTCCACCGAGGGGAAGACGAACGGGAGGCCGCCCGATTGGACCACCGCGTCGACGTAGGCGCGGCCGACGTAGTGGGAGAGGAGCTTGCCCTCGGTGACCGGGACGCCGCCGCGGCCGCTGGAGACGCCGATCCGCGGGCGCCTTCCCGAGTCGATTGTGTTTTGTGTATTCAATCGTTCGTCCATCTCGATCCCAGTCCTCTCGCTTGCGCAGTTCTCAGGCGCGCGCCGCCAGCTCGGTGCGCAGGCCGCGCGCCATCTCCTCGACCGAGTCGCAGGGGTTGATGCCCTCGGCCCTCAGCATCGGCCGCACGTCGGTGGCCTCCCCCTCCTCGAGGTCCTCGTTGAGCCGGCCGCCCAGGTAGACCGCCGGGCTGACGCCGCGCCGCTCGAGCTCCTCGCGCAGCTGCCGGCCCAGGCTCAACGCCATCCCGTTGTAGGTGGAGACCGCGACCGCGTCGGCGGCGGTCTCGACGCTGACCTTGGCGATCTCGGGGCTGTGGACGCTGGTCCCCAGCGGGATCACCTTCGCCCCGCAGGCTTCGAGCGCTTCGACGAGGACGAAGAGGCCGTACTCGTGGATGTCGGCGGAGGCGGCGACGACGCTGATCCCGCTCAGGTCGGGCAGCTCGCCGTCGCGGCGGAGGCCGCGCAGGACCTGGTCCTTGGCGGCCAGCAGCCGCACCAGGGTGTCGGTCGGCTCGACCGGCGCGAAGCCGCGCGGGTAGCTGGCGTCCGGCTCACCGGCGTTGAACAGCTCCTCGATCGTCGAGGCGCCGAGCCGGCGCGTCGCCAGCAGCAGCTGCAGGGGATCCTTGGTGTCGACGCCGATCTCGGCGAGGCCGCGCAGGAGGTTGTCGAGGAAGCGGCGGCCGCCGGCGACGATCCGGTCGCGCATCTCGTAGATCGGCGCCCAGTCCACGATCCCCGGACAGGCCCGGGCCCGCGCCTCGGCCTCGCTGGCGATCACCAGCGATTCGATCAGCTCCTCGACGGTGGGGATTCGCGAGGCCTCCGAGACCGGGGTCGCGTGCACGGCGCCGCCCGTCGGGTGCTTGAGCTCGCGGGCGATCGTGTACATCACGTCGGTGGCGACGATCACCGCGTTGCGGTCGAAGTCGTCCTCGACCCCGAAGGAGTTGGTGTCGCCATGGGTGAAGGAGGGCGGCACCCGGTTGACGTTGATCGCGTCCATTGCGAGACCGTGGGCCTGCTTGCGGAGCGGGTCGGCGAAGGTCGAGCCGAAGCTCTGCGAGTGGGCGGCGCCGATCAGGTCTTCGGCGACGTAGCGGTGGAACATGCACCAGCCGAGCGAGGTGGCGAGGTCGTGGAAGGAGGCGCAGAAGCCGTCCTCGACGTAGGACTCCAGGACCACCCCGTCCTCGCGCTTGGCGGCGATCATCGCCACCGCCTGCACGCACTCGGCCATCTGGGCGGCGTCGTCGTCCCAGAGCGGGTAGCCGTACTGGTGCTGGGCGAGACTGCCGATGTAGCCGAACCCGGCCCGCAGCAGCGCCTCGGTGTTGACCGTCGCGGCGGGGCTGCCGACGTTGTGGTCGTTCCAGATCGGCATCACCGGGGTGTCGCGGGCGGCGCCGGTCCAGTCCTCTTCGGTGTACATCATGATCCCGGTCTCGGCCAGCGCCTGCTCGCGCAGCCCCGGCGGCAGGCCCATCCGGCGGTCGGGGATCAGCGAGACGCGGTCGAGCGTGAAGTGGCGCTTCTTGCCGGCGGCGACGATCTCGTCGAGGGCGGCGCGGGTCTCGTCCCAGGTTTTGTAGCCGAGGTTGATGTAGGTCGTGATCGTGCCGTCGGCGCGGCAGCGTTCCTTGTACTCGCGGTCGCTCTTCACCCCGTGCATCTCGACGTAGCGGGCGCGGCCGACCGGGATCCCGGCGGCGCGCTCCTTGGCGGCGCGGACCAGCTCGCGCCCGTCGGGCAGATCGGCCGGAATCAGCTGCTCGAGATCAGGGTGCGACGTTGACATCTTCCTCCTCCTCGTCGTGCTTCTCGGCGCCCTCGAAGTAGGCGCCGACCTCGGCCGCCAACAAGGCGCGGGCGGCGGCCGGGTCGGCGCTGGCCAGCAGACCCGCCGCGGCAAGGGTGCCGTGACGATCGATGCCGACCTGAGCTCGCCGGGGGAGCAGGCGCTCCTCGCGCCCCTGGTGGGCGAGCTCAAGACTGTCCTCCAGTTCGGCGGGCTCCATGCCCTGCAGCACGCCTCCCGTCCCGACCAGGACCGGGACCTCGCTGAGGTCGCGGCCGTCGTTGCGCAGCACCGCCCCGTCCGGTTCGAGGCTGACCCGCCGGCAGCCGGCGTGGCGCCGCAGCGCCACCGCGATCGCGAGCCGCGCCAGCAGGCGGTCGGTCGTGCGCTCCTCGTCGTCATCCGGCAGGAAGCCCGGATCCGCCGCCCGGCGCTCGGCAGCCTCGGCGAGCGCTGCAAGGTCCGGGGGTGCGGTCGAGCTTTGTGTCGCTATGCGGAACAAAAGACGACCGCGCTCCAGCAGACCCTCGTCTTCGGCGGCGGCGACGATGCCGGGGGCGTTCCAGCGCATGCCGAGGTCGCCCTCGACGGTGCGGGCCGCCGGGGCCTGCGGCAGCAGCGGGCGCTTGTAGCCGGGGCGTTCCGGTTCGGGGGCCCAGGAGTGGACGTCGGTGGTGGCGCCGCCGATGTCGACGACGAGGACGCCGCCGGGGGTCCCCTCCTCGGCGAGGACCTCGGCGAGGACTTCGACGCCGCGCAGGGCCGCGTCGGGGGTCGCCATCCGCACCAGGCGTTCGAGGGTCGCGGCGGAACCGCCGAGCTTGCCGCCGATCACATGGCTGATGAACAGCTCGCGCACCAGCTCCCGGGCCGGGCCCGCGGCCAGCTCGCCGATCGCCGGCATCACGTTGGGGGCGCGGGCGACGTGGGCGCCGGCCGCGGCGAGGACCGCCTCGGCCTCCGCCTGCGCCTCGACGTTGCCGGCCAGGACCACCGGCACGGTCGGCTCCGCCCCGGCGAGGGCGCGGGCGCTGGCAAACAGGCTCTCGCGGTCGCCGCCGTCGGTGCCGCCGGTGAGCAGGACGATGTCGGGTTCCTCGGCCAAGAGCCGCCTCGCGGCGGCGGCGTCGTCGAGGCCGCCGCTGAGGACGCCGAGGACGCGGGCGCCGGCGCCGAGCGCGGCCTGGCGGGCGGCCTCGGCGGTGAGGTCCTCGACCAGGCCGACGACGCCCATCCGCAGGCCGCCGCCGGCGCTCGAGCAGGCGACCACCTGGTCGAGGCCGAGCCGGTGGCCCTGCCCGGCGAGCTCCGCGAGCGCCGCCTCGAGGCCGCGCACGACGTCGTCCTCGACGGTGGTGCGGTGCTGGGCGGCGGCGAGGAGTCGGCCGCCGCCGTCCACCGCCCTCACCTTGGTGAAGGTGCTGCCGAAGTCGACCAGGGCGGTGACGCTCATCGCAGCGGCACCTCCGCGTAGCGCTCGCGCTCCCAGTCGCTGGAGGAGAGGATCGCCAGCTCGACCTCGG
Source organism: uncultured bacterium (assembly GCA_966211075.1). Lineage (GTDB taxonomy): Bacteria > Actinomycetota > Thermoleophilia > Solirubrobacterales > 70-9 > VAYN01. The sequence continues at coordinate 6,301 of CBIHMQ010000009.1, read as the reverse complement.
GCTCGAGCACCGCCAGGTAGGCGCCGAGCAGCTCGGCCGGCAGCAGGCGCGCCGCCAGATCGCTGTCGCGGAGCCGCTCGTAGGCCTCGACGAAGGTGCGCGGCAGGGCCGGCAGATCGGCCTGCTCGTAGGCGTTGCCGCTGACCGCCGGCGGCGGCTCGGCGTCACGGGCGATCCCGTCAAGCCCGGCCAGGACCTGGGCGCCCATCGTCAGGTAGAGGTTGCAGTCGGCGCCGCCGTCGCGGTGCTCGATCCGGGTCCCCCCTTCGCCGCCGAGCACCGCCCGCACCGCGGTGGTGCGGTTGTCGGTCGCCCAGGCGGCGACAGTCGGGGCGAAGGAGCCGTCGGCGCGGCGGTGGAACCCGTTCGGGGTCGGGGAGCCGAGCAGGGCCAGCTCCGGGACCGACTCGAGCAGGCCGGCGAGGTAGGCGCGGCCGGCCTCGCTGAGCTCCTCGGGCGGCGCGAAGAAGAGGTTCCGGCCCTCCTTCCAGAGGCTCTGGTGGACGTGGATGCCGCTGCTCGACTGGTCGGTCCACGGTTTCGACATGTAGGTCGCGTCGAGCCCGTGGCGGCGCGCCAGCACCCCGGTGAAGAGCCGCGCCAGGTTCGCCTGGTCGGCGGCGGCGAGCAGGTCGGCGTGGGCGATGTTGACCTCGAACTGGCCGCCCCCGTACTCGGGATTGGAGGCCTCGACGCCGATCGCCATCGCCCGCATCTCGTTGCGGAAGGCGGTGACGATCGGCTCCGCCTCGACCCGCGAGAGGCTGTAGTTGTCGACCTGGTCGTAGACGGCCCGCCCGGTCGCCGGGTCGACGAGGTAGAACTCGAGCTCGACCGCCGCCTCGATCGTCAGGCCTTCGGTCGCGGCGCCCTCGGCGACTCCCCGCAGGAAGCTGCGCACGCAGCGCGGGCTCGGGGCCCCGTCCTCGTAGAGGTCGGCGACGCAGACGCTCACCCCCGGGTCCCAGGGCAGCGACCGCTCGCTGGAGAAGTCAGGGCGCAGCTCGACCTCGCCGGCGCCGTTGCCGTTCGCGGTGCCGCCGAAGCCGCCGGAAACCCGCGCCGCCGGCACCTCGACAGGGCCGCTCTCGCAGGCCTCGCGGGTCGTGCGGACGACGTGGGCGCGGCCGACGAGGTCGGTCCAGACTAGGTCGAGCCAACGCTCGTCCATCAGCCGGCGCTCCAGTAGCGGGAGAGCTCCCAGTCGGTGACGGCGGCGGCGAACAGCGCCGCCTCGTGGCGCTGCAGCGGCACCGCGTTGTCAACGAACTCCTCGCCGAGCCAGTCGCGCGCCCAGTCGCATCGCTCGAGCAGGGTCGCGGCGCCGTCCAGCCCCTCGGGCTGGGCCAGCTCGGCGTCGCCATCAGCGCCTTCCAGGGTCGCGCCGACCGCGGCACCGAGCGCCGCCAGTGCCGTCGCCGCGTCGGCTTCGCTGGCGGCGGCGAGGCCGCGCAGGCGCAAGCCGTCGCCGCCGACCGTCCCGGTCGGTCGGCGCGGCGGCCCCGCCTTGAAGGCGTTCACCGACGGCTGCAGCAGCGAGCGGAGGGGGGTCAGCCGCTGCCACAACGCGCCGGTGTCGAGCCCGCCGCATCCGGCAAGCTCGAGCTCGATGCCCAGCTCCGCGGCGCCCTCGACCCCGGGCAGGCGGGTCATGAAGACCGCATGCAGGTCGTGGGGCCGGGTCACCTCCTTGAGGGCAGCTTTGGCCAGGACGGCGGCCTCGGCGGCGGCGAGCGCCGGCGCGCCGTCGAGGACGAGGCGGAAGGCGCCGTCGGGCTCTGCTTCAAGGGAGCGCAGGGCGACGCCGCTGCGGCGCAGCCCCTCGGCGGCGCGGCGGAGCACGCCGGGCGGCTCCTCGTCGCGGCCGCGGCCGTCGGGCAGCAGCGATACCGGCTCGCCGGGGGCCCGGCGCAGGTGGCCGTTTAGAGTCAGCCGGGCGCTCACGGCGATGCCGCTCTCCCCCAGTCGCTCCAGCACCCGGGCGAGGACGTTGGCCGGGGAGACGCCGAGCGGGGCCCCGCCGTGGTTCTCCAGGGTCCCGAACACGAAAGCCTCGCCCTCGCTCCAGCCGACTCGGCGCAGGCTCTCCAGGCGCGGCCGCAGGTACATGTCGGGGTAGCCGGTCCCGAAGTTGGAGAACGGCGTCTCCTGGATCACGTCGCAGTTGACGTCGACGACGATCATCCCGTCGCAGAAGCCGATCCGGCGCTCCGGCCCACCGAGGAAGACGTCGACGGGGAGCCGCTTGCCGCGCCAGGTCCCGAGCCGGTCGGCCCAGGAGACGCGGACCGTGTGGACCTCGCCGGCGGCGGCCGCCTCGCGCAGCCATTGCAGCGGCCCGGGGGTGGTCTCCACGGTCATCCCTCGACCCTCTCGAACAGGGTGGCGATGCCCTGGCCGGCGGCGATGCAGAGCGAGGCGATCCCGTAGCGGGCGCCGCGCCGCTCCATCTCGTGCAGCAGGGTGACGGTCAGCCGGGTGCCGGAGTTGCCCAGCGCGTGGCCGAGGGCGAGGGCGCCGCCGTTGACGTTGACCCGCTCCTCGTCGAGCCCGAGCTCGCGGATGCAAGCGACCATCTGGGCCGCGAAGGCCTCGTTGATCTCGACCAGGTCGACCTCCTCGAGCCCGACCTCGGTCCGCTCCGCCAGCTTGCGTATCGCCAGCACCGGCGCGATCGAGAAGCGGGCCGGCTCGACCGCCGCCACCGCGGTGCCGACCACGCGGGCCAGCGGCCGGGCGCCCGCGGGCAGCTCGGCGTCCTCGGCGACCAGCACCAGGGCGCTGGCGCCGTCTGAGACCGGGGAGGCATTGCCGGCGGTGATGTCGGGGGCCAGGGGGTCGTAGGCGCGCAGCTTCGCCAGCCGCTCCAGCGAGGTGTCGGGGCGGATCGTCTCGTCGGCGGCCAGCTCCCCGCCGCCGGGGAGCTCCACCGCGAGCAGCTCGTCCGCGAAGCGGCCCTCGGCGGCGGCCACGGCGGCGCGGCGGTGGCTGCGCTCCGCGTAGCGGTCCATCTCCTCGCGAGTGACGCCGAGCTCGGCGGCGACCCGCTGCGCGCCCTGCGGCATCTCGATCATCGTCCCGTCGGCCTCCAGCTCGGGGTGCTGGGGACCGCCGGCGCCGCTGAACATCGAGTCGCGCCCGCCCAACACCGGGCCCGCGTACTTGCCCTGCGGCTTCAAGATCGGCCAGGTCGAGCGGCTCATCGACTCGACCCCGGCGGCGACCCCGGCGTCGAAGCCGCCGGCGGCGATCCCGTGGGCGAGCGCGTTGAGGGCGGCCAGGCCGGAGCCGCAGAAGCGGTTCATCGAGACGCCCGCGACGCTGGCCGGCAGCCCGGCGAGGATCGCCGCGTAGCGAGCAACGTTGCCCATCGCCTCCCCGGAGGCATTGACTATCCCGACCGAGACCTCGTCGAGCCGCTCCGGCTCGACCCCGGAGCGGCGCACCGACTCGCGCAGCACCCCGGCCAGGAGGTCGTCGGGACGGACGCCGGAGAGGCTGCCGCCGTGGCGCCCTGCCGGGGTCCGAACCCCGGCGAGAACGAGCGGGTCGCGTGGCATCGCCGTGGCCGCCATCAGGCCTCGGCCCGGCGCGCGGCCCGCTGGATCGTGATCGTCGCGATCGTGATCAGCAGCACCGAGAAGACGGCAATCAGGGTCAGGACCGCGTTGACCGACGGCGAGAAGCCCTGCCGCAGCAGCGTCCAAATGTGAACCGGCAGGGTCGGTTCGGGCCCGGCCAGGAAGAAGGTGACGATGATCTCGTCGAAGGAGACCGTGAAGCCGAGCAGCGCCGCGGCGATCAGCGAGGTCCGGATCGAAGGGAAGATGACGTTGACGAAGGTCCGGATCGGTCCGGCGCCGAGGTCCTTCGATGCCTGCTCGAGGGTGGGGTCGAGCGCCCGCAGCCGCTGGGTGACGACGAAGATGATGATCGGGGTGATGAAGGTGACGTGGCCGATCACGATCGCCAGGAAGCCCGGTTCGATGCCGATCTCCCGGAACGAGAGCAGCAGCGAGATCCCCAGCACCATCCCCGGCATCACGAACGGCAGCGCGATCAGCGCCTGCAGGATCGGCAGGCCGCGCACCCGCACCCGCGCGAACAGCAGCGAGAAGCCGGTCCCGGCGACGCAGGAGATCGCCACCGCGAGCAGCGAGACTTTGGCGCTGAAGAAGAGCGCGTCGATCATCGCCGTGTCGTTGAAGAGGCGGTCGTACCAGATCGTGCTGAACCCCTTCAGCGGCAGGCTCTGCACCGAGCCCTCGTTGAAGGAGAAGACCGCCATGACGAGGATCGGCGCGTAGAGGAAGAAGTAGACGAGCCCGGCGAAGCCGAAGGCGAGCGGCTTGCGCCAGTCGAAGCCGCGGGCCTCCTCGGCGGGAGCGGGTTCGAGCGGCAGCGGCTCGGCGGTGGCGGTGCTCATGCCGTCTCCCCTTCGAGGACGTAGCGCTTGCGCAGCAGCAGCGACAGCAGGCCCAGGACGATCAGCGAGACGAGCACGGTGCTGATCGCCAGGGCGGCGCCGTAGGGCCAGTTGTTGAGCCCGCCGAAGGCCTGCAGGACGACGGTGCCGACCATCGTGCCGCTGAAGCCGCCGACCAGGGCCGGGGTCACGTAGTCGCCGAAGACGAGGACGAAGACGAGCATGAACCCGATCACCACCGAGGGCCGGGCGATCGGCCAGACCACGGTCCGGAAGGTCCGCCAGCCGGAAGCCCCGCAGTCGCCCGCCGCCTCGTAGAGGTTCGGCGGGATCCGGTCAAGCAGCGTGTACGAGGCCAGGAAGACGTAGGGAATGCCGACGTAGGTCATCACGATCCCCACCGCCCAGGGCGAGTAGAGGAAGGCGCTCGAGGGCTCGCTGATGATCCCGACGGTTTCCAGGAACCCGTTGAGGATCCCGTTCTCGCCGAGGATGATCTTCCAGGAGAAGACCCGCATCAGGAAGCTGATCCAGAGCGGCACGATGATCAGCAGCGCCGCGTAGAACTTGTACCTGCCGAAGTAGCGGACGACCACGTAGGCGAGCGGGAAGGCGATCAGCGTCGCCATCGTCGCGGCGCCGCCGGCGATCAGCAGCGAGCGGATCATCAGGGTGATCACCGTGTCCGACTGGACGACCGCCTCGTAGTTGGTGAGCGTAACGGTGTGTTTGATCCCGAAGATTTCGTTTTTCCAGAAGCTGTAGAGGACGAGGACCGCGTTGGGCGCGATCACCAGCACCGCGACCCAGGCGATCGCGGGCAGGGTCGCCAGCCAGCGCCAGGCCGCGGCCGGGACACGGGCGGCGGCGCTCACGCCGCTCCCGCACCGCCGTTCGCGACGGCTGCCGCGTCCTCGCGGATCGCGACCGCGTCGGCCGCGTTCCAGCCGATCGTGACCGCCTCGCCCGGACCGTAGGCCCCGACCGCCCCGCGGGCTTTGATCAGGTGACCGGCGGCGCGGATCCGCAGCTGTACCTCGGAGCCCTGGTAGATCGCCTCCTCGACGAGGCCCTCGACGCGGTTGTCGCAGGCGCCCGCCTCCGGGCCCAGGCGCAGCGCCTCGGGCCGCACCGAGAGGTGGAAGCGGCCGTCCTCGGGAGCCTCGGTGATCCGCAACGGCAGCTCGCCCGCGCAGACCGTGCCATCCGCCCCGCGCTCGCACTCGAGCAGGTTGGTGCTGCCGACGAAGCGGGCGACGAAGGTGGTCTGTGGCCGCGAGTAGACGTCCTCGGGGGTGCCGATCTGGTGGACGCGGCCCTCGGCCATGATCGCGATGTGGTCTGACATCGCCAGCGCCTCGCCCTGGTCGTGGGTGACGTAGACGAAGGTGATGCCGACCTCGCGCTGCAGGTGCTGGAGGACCACCTGCATCTCCTGGCGGAGTTTCAGGTCGAGGGCGCCGAGCGGCTCGTCGAGCAGGACCAGCTGCGGTTTGGCGACGAGCGCCCGGGCCAGCGCCACCCGCTGCCGCTGCCCCCCGGAGAGCTGGTGCGGCATCCGCTCGGAGAAGTCGGAGACCGCGACCCGGGCCAGGAACTCCTCGACGCGGGCGCGGATCTCCGACTTGGGGACGCCGGCCATGCGGAGCGGGTAGCCGACGTTCTGGCGCACGTTCATGTGCGGGAACAGCGCGTAGTTCTGGAAGACGGTGTGGATCGGCCGGCGGTGCGGCGGCAGGCCGGTGATCTCGGTGTCGCCGAGCCAGACCCGTCCCTGGGTCGGCCGCTCGAAGCCGGCGATCATCCGCAGCGTCGTCGTCTTGCCGCTGCCGCTCGGGCCGAGCAGCGAGAAGAACTCGCCGGGCTGGATGAAGA
>CBIHMQ010000008.1:0-22161 GCA_966211075.1 uncultured bacterium | reverse complement strand
GAGAGCAGCCGCTCGACCCGGTCGGCGCCAGGCTCCGTGGGCGCCCCGGATGCCGGGGCGTCGGCGTCCGGGTGCAGCTCGAACTCGCTCTGGAGCATCAGGCCGAGCATAGAGACGGGCGCGGCTGGCCCGAGTTGGTGTGATTTATCCCCGCATGGCGAGGAAAAGTCCCACCAACTCAGCCCCCGGCCGAGGAGCGGCCGGTGCGCGGGCGGATCTCCGGGCCGTCGCCGCCGCCCGACTCGCCGCCGTCGAGCTCGGCGAGGCGCCGCTCGAGGTCTCCGATCCGCTCCGAGAGCGCCTTGATCGCGTCGGCGATCGGGTCCGGGAGGTGGATCCAGTCGGCGTCGGGGCCTTCGACCCGCTTGCCCTCGACCCGGACCGGGTGGCCGGGGTTGCCGACCACGGTCGCCCCGGGCGGCACGTCCTCGACGACGACGGTGTTGGCGCCGACCTTGGCGCCGTCGCCGACCGCGATCGGGCCCAACAGCTTCGCCCCGGAGCCGACCGTGACGTTGTCGCCGACGGTCGGGTGGCGCTTGCCGCGTTGAAAGCCGGTGCCGCCCAGGGTGACGCCCTGGTAGAGCGTCACGCAGTCGCCGATCCGGGCGGTCTCGCCGATCACGACCCCGGAGCCGTGGTCGATGAAGAAGCCGCGGCCGATCTCGGCCGCCGGATGGATCTCGACGCCGGTGACGGCGCGGGTCGCGTAGGCGATTGCCCGCGGCACCCATGGGACCCCGGCTTCCAGCAGCGCGTGGGCGGCCCGGTGCGTCAGCAGCGCCTGCACGCCGGCCCAGCTGGTGAGGATCTCGGTGGTCGAGACGCCCTGGGCGGCGGGATCGCGGTCGCGGGCCGCTGCGACGTCGGCGCGGACCTCGGAGACGACCCTTTTCCACCTGCTCATGGTGAGAAGAAGGGTAGGGAGACGTAGCGCTCGCCCGAGTCGCAAACGATCGTCACCACCCGTTTGCCGGCCAGCTCCGGCCGCGCCGCCACCTGCAACGCCGCGGCGATGTTGGCTCCGGCCGAGATTCCCGCCAGCACGCCCTCCTGACGGGCCGCCAGCCGCGCCGTCTCCAGCGCCTCCTCGTCGTCGACGGCGATCACCTCGTCGATCACCGCGCGGTCGAGCACCTCGGGCACGAAGCCGGCGCCGATCCCCTGGATCTTGTGCGGGCCCGGCTGGCCGCCGGAAAGCACCGGCGAGCTGGCCGGCTCGACCGCCACCACCAGCGACTCCGGGCTGCGTTCCTTCAGCATGCGGCCGACCCCGGTGATCGTCCCCCCCGTGCCGACCCCGGCCACGAAGGCGCCGATCTCGCCGTCGGTGTCCGCCCAGATCTCCTCGGCCGTGGTGCGCCGGTGCGCCTCCGCGTTGGCCGGGTTGGAGAACTGCATCGGCATGAAGGCCTTGCGCTGCTCGCGGATCTCCTCCGCCAGCGCCACCGCCTCGTTCATCCCGCCCAGCGATGGCGTCTCCCGGACCTCGGCCCCATAGGCCCGCAGCAGCTTCGCCCGCTCCCGGCTCATTCCCTCCGGCAGGGTCAGGATCAGCTCATAGCCCCGCGCCGCGCAGACCATCGCCAGGGCGATCCCGGTGTTGCCGCTGGTCGGCTCCACCACCACCGAACGCCCCGGCTTGATCAGGCCCTCCTCTTCGGCCGCGTCGATCATCGCCACCCCGATCCGGTCCTTCACCGACCCGCCGGGATTGAAGTACTCCAGCTTCGCGCAGACGTCCCCGCCCACCTCGCCGCCCAGCCGGTCGAGCAGGACCAGCGGCGTGTTGCCGATCACCGCGGATGCCTCAGCTCCGATCCTCATCAGATGAAGTACATCCCCGAGCCGGCCTCTTCGGCCTCGCGGCGGGCGACTTCGGCGATGGTGGTCTGGCCGAAGACCTTGCGGAGGGCGGCGACGCCCTCGGCCCAGATGCCGCCGGCCTCGTCGGCCTCGGCGCCGACTTTGCCGTCGAGGGCCTGGACGACCTCGAGGACGGTGATCTCTTCGGCGGGGCGGGAGAGCGTGTAGCCGCCGCGCATGCCGCGGTGGCTGGTCAGCAGGCCGTCGCGGCGCAGGGTCGAGAAGAGCTGCTCGAGGAACTGATCGGGGATGCCCCGCCGCTCGGCGAGCTCTTTGATCGGCACCGGCCGGTCGCCGGAGCGGGCCAACTCGGCAAGCGCAACTACCGCATAGCGCGACTTCGAGGTGATCGAGATCAAGGGGCCTTTCTACCGCACCGGTGCGGGCTGGGCTAGGATCGGGCCAGTTGGGGCACCGGGAAGCAAGACGTGCCCGACCCGCGAACCAGCGATCGGAATCCGTCCTGAGCGAGCGCCCACACTGCCTGGTGATCGACGATCACCCCCTGGTCCGGCTCGGAGTCCGTGGAGTGCTCGCAGACGCTTTCGAGGTTCATGAGTCGTGCAGCCGCGAGGAGGCGCTCGACCTGATCCGTGACATCGGCGACGTCGACGTCGCGATCGTCGACATGCGCTGGCGCCAGAACGGCAGCGGTCCCTCGATCAGCGGCACCGACACGATCCGAGCCCTGCGCCGCGACTCGGCGGCGATCGGGATCGTCGCCCACGGCGAGCGCCCCGAGCGGCACCTGGCCAGCGCCGCTCTTCAGGCCGGCGCCAGCGCTTACGTCGCCCGCACCGCCGCCCCGGAGGAACTGCGCCAGGCCGTCGAGGCGGCCGTCGCCCAGGAGCGCTTCGTCGACCCCGCCGTCCCGCCCAAAGGCAGTCGCGGCAAGCTGACCCGCCGCCAGCGCGAGATCCTGCAACTGCTCGCCGACGGCGAGTCGACCACGGTCGCCGCCCGCGAGCTCGACCTCAGCGAGGAGACCGTGAAGACGCACACCAAGAACACCCTCGCCCGCCTCGGCGCCCGCAATCGCAGCCACGCGATCGCGATCGCGCTGCGCGAGGACCTGATCGTCTGAGACCTAGATCCAGCCGCGGTCGCGTGCGGTGAGGACCGCCTGCGCCCGGTCGACGGCGCCGATCTTGCCGTAGACGTTGTGCAGGTGGGTGCGGATCGTCGAGACCGAGAGCTGCATTTCGCTGGCGATCTGCTTGTAGACCATGCCCTCGGAGAGGTGGCGGAGGACATCGAGCTCGCGCGCTGAGAGCGGGCACGGCTCGCTGACCCGGGAGGCATCTTGGCGCGGCAGCGGCAGCTCGTAGAGGAGGTCGCGGAGGGCGTCGGAGCCGAGGCCGCACCGTTCGGCGGTCGTGCGCAGCCGTTCCGGCGAGACAGCCTCGCCCTGGGAATAGTGGGCGACCATGTCGGCGGTGGCGACCATCGCCGCCAGGCCGTCGGCGTCCTCGGCGTGGTGGCGCTCAATCGCGACGGCGATCCGCTGCGGCAGGTTCCAGCGCCGCGCCAGCACGCCGCCGACCAGGGCGTGGTCGATGCCGAGCTGCTCGCGTTCTTCCCGCAGGCGCTGCTCGGGGGCGCGGGCAGCGGCGTCGAAGTAGACCTTGTAGCCCGGGTGCAGCCGGGAGATGACGAGACGGCCGACGTCGTGCAGCAGTGCCGCCGCCGCCAGCTCGTCGCGCTCGACCCAACCGACGACGCGGCCAATGTGGTCGGCGGCCCGCTGGGTGGCGAGGGCGTGGACGCGGAAGCGCTCCGGCTTCAGCTCCCAGCCGCCGTTGGACTCGAAGAAGTCGAAGCTGGGCGCGGTCCCGGCGATCGCCAGCACGCCGGAGGGCTTCAGCATCTCGATCGCCTCGGGGATGCCGCCGATGCCGCCGGCGCCCATGCCGCTCCGGTTGGCGAAGCGGAGGACCGAGATCGAGAGGGCGACGTCGGACTCGACGGCTTCGATCAGCTCGCCGATCCGGGCGGTCTCGGCGGTCGCGGCGGCGATCACCCGCTCGCGCGACTCGATCAGGACCGGGAAGCGCTCGACCGCCTCGAAGGCTTCGGCGAGGCGACTACCCGGCGCGGCGCCCGGGCGGTCCCCAGCCGAGCTGGGCGACTCCTGCGCGGAGGCCCTGCCGGTGGCCTGGGCTGCGGTGGCTGCTGCTGCTGACGCCATCGCGCCAGTCATCGGCAGGCGAAGACGTTTGGTTTAGCCGGATGTACCCTTTTGCAGCGGAAACGGGCTCGATCATCCGTCCACGCTCGGCTCTGCAAGCCGATTCGCCGCCGCTTCGATGCGCTCGATTGCTCGCTCTCTCCCGAGTGCCGCGAGCGACTCGAAGATCCCCGGCGAGACCGAGCTGCCGGTGATCGCCACGCGAATCGGCTGGTAGAGCTTGCCCGGCTTGACGTCGAAGCGCTCCAGCAGGGGCGCCAGAGCGGCCTCGATCGCCTCGGGATCGAACCCCTCGGCGGCGCGCAGCGCCTCTGCGCTGGCGACAAGCAACTCGGCGGCATTTCCCTTCATCACCTTCGTCCAGGCCTTCTCGTCCTCGACGGGTGGCTCGAACAGGAAGCGGATCAGCGGCCAGACCTCCTCCAGCGTCTGGGCTTTCTCCTGGGCGATCTCGCAGGCCGCCCGCAGCGCCTCGTCGGGCTCGCGGCCGAGGTGCCGCGCCACCGCCGCCGTGTACTCCTCGAGCGGCATCTCGCGCATGAAGCGGCCGTTCAACCAGCGCAGCTTCTTCTCGTCGAAGATAGCCGCCGCCTTGCCGACGTCGGCGACCCGGAACCGGGAGACCAGCTCCTCCGTCGACATCAGCGTCGTGTCGTCGTCGGTCCCCCAGCCGAGCAGGGCCAGGTAGTTGCGGACCGCGGCTGCCAGGTAGCCGGCCTCGCGCAGCTCCTGGACCGAGGCGGCGCCGTGGCGCTTGGAGAGCTTCTTGCCGTCGGGCCCGTGCAGCAACGGCAGGTGGGCGTAGCGGGGCGCGGCGAAACCGAGCGCCTCGAGCACCAGCAGCTGCTTGGGAGTGTTGGAGAGATGGTCGTCGCCGCGGACCACGTCGGTGACGCCCATCTCGGCGTCGTCGACGGCGACCGCGAAGTTGTAGAGGACCGAGCCGTCGCCGCGGGCGATCACGAAGTCGTCGTAGCTGCGGTTCGGGAAGGCGACCGGGCCTCGGATCAGGTCCTCGACCACGGTCTCGCCCTCGTCGGGAACGCGCAGCCGGATCGCCGCGCCGGGCTCCTCGCCGGGGGTGCCGCGGTAGCCGGTCCCCGCCCCGTGCTCGGCCTTCCAGGCCTCGACGTCCTTGGCCGTGGCGGTGTCGCGGTAAGCGGCTCCGGACTCCAGCAGGCGCGCCAGGGCCGCCGCGTGCCGCTCGGCGCGGCCGGCCTGGGAGACGGGCCCCTCGTCCCAGTCCAGCTCCAGCCAGCGCAGCGCGTCGAGGATCTGCTCGACGTTCTCGGCGGTCGAGCGCTCGCGGTCGGTGTCCTCGATACGCAGGACCAGTTCACCACCCTCGTGCCGGGCCGCGAGCCAGTTGTAGAGTGCCGTCCTCGCTCCGCCGATGTGCAGCGCGCCGGTCGGCGAGGGGGCAAATCTCAGACGGGAGTTATCGCTGGCCATGTTGATCGGTGCACACGTTTCCACTTCGGGCGGACTCGCCAAAGCGATCGAGCGCGGCGAGGAGCGCGGTTGCGAATCTATCCAGATCTTCAACCAGAGCCCCCGCATGTGGCGGCCGACCAAATACGGCGAGGAGGACTTCGCCGCCTTCCGCGAGGCGATGGCCGCCTCATCAGTCGAAGCGGTGGTGATCCACGCCGTCTACCTGATCAACGCGGCGACTCGAGATAAAGAGCTGCGAGTGAAGTCGCTGCAGTCGCTGACGCACGCGCTGCGGATCGGCGATGCGATCGGCGCCGACGGCGTCGTCCTCCACCCCGGCGCCCAGAAAGGCGAGCCGCACGGCCCCTCGATGAAACGCGCCGCCAAGGTGATCGCGGCGGCCGTCAAGGACAGCGACCGCTGCCCCCTCCTGCTCGAGCAGACCGCCGGCCACAAAGGCCTGCTCGGCCGCGACTTCGACGAGACCGCGACCCTGATCGAGCTCGCCGGCGGCGGCAAGCGCCTCGGCCTCTGCCTCGACTCCTGCCACCTCTTCGTGCAGGGCTACGACGTCACCGACGAGGAGCACCTCGGCGCCATCGTCGACGAAGCCGACGCCAAGGTCGGCCTCGAGCGCCTCCAGTGCCTCCACGTCAACGACGCCGCCGCCCCCCTCGGCTCCTGCCGCGACCGCCACGCCAACCTCGGCAAAGGCGAGATGGGCCGCAAGGGCATCGCCACCTTCCTCTCCGAGCCCCGCTTCGAGGGCCTCCCCGCCACCCTGGAGACCCCGGGCCCAGAGAAGAAAGGCTCGGACAAAAAAGAAGTGACCCTCGCGAAGCGCCTCCGCCGCGAAGGCCTCAAACGCCGCCAGAAGTAGCGTTCTACAAGCGGCCTGGCCGGCCCTTGTCGCCCCACTCGGCCGCGCGGTTCGTCGGGCGGGGTGTGTGCCCCTCTCCGGAAGGCTCAAGCGGCGACGCCCCGCACAACCAGGTACGCCTCAGCTGCGCGACGGCCTTCAGGAGAGGGGCACACACCCCGCCCCCACCAACCACCGTCCGAATCAACCCAGGCGACAAGGACCGGCATCAGCCGGCCCTTGCTCTCCCGCCGTAAGTCTTATTTGACGTGGACGCCCGAAATAGCGCGCGAAATAACCAGGCGCTGGATCTCGGAGGTGCCCTCGAAAATCGTGTAGATCTTCGAGTCGCGGTGCATCCGCTCGACCGGGTACTCGCGCGTGTAGCCGTTGCCGCCGAGGATCTGGATCGCCCGCTCGGTGACCCAGACGGCGACCTCGCCGGCCTTCAGCTTCGACATCGAGCCCTCGGCGTTTTCGAACTTGTGGCCGTTGCGGCCCATCCAGGCAGCCCGCCAGACCAGCAGCCGGGCGGCGTCGATCTCCATCTTCATGTTGGCGAGATCGAAGGCGATCGCCTGGTTCTCGACGATCTTCTTGCCGAACTGTTCGCGCTCTTTGGCGTAGTCGAGGGCGTACTCGTAGGCGGCGCGGGCGATGCCGAGCGCCTGGGCGCCGACGGTCGGCCGGCTCGCCTCGAAGGTCTGCATCGCCGCCTGGGATTTGGCTTTCTTGCCCTCGCGGACGCGGGCGAGGCGTTCGTCGAGCTTCTCTTTGCCGCCCAGCAGGCAGGAGCCCGGGACGCGGCAGTCGTCGAGGTGGACGTCGGAGGTGTGCGAGGCCCGCAGGCCGTGCTTCTTGACCTTGGCGCCCTGCTCGCAGCCCGGCGTGCCGGGCGGGATCACGAAGGCGGCGTGGCCGCGCGAGCCGAGCTCGCGGTCGACGCTGGCAATCACCACGTGGACGTTGGCGATGCCGCCGTTGGTCGCCCAGGCCTTCTGGCCGTTGATGACCCACTCGTCCTTCGCCTCGTCGTACTTGGCGGTGGTGCGGATCGCCGAGACGTCTGAGCCGGCGTCCGGCTCGGAGGCGCAGAAGGCGGCGACCTTGACGTCGTCAGCGGTGCCGTAGCACTGCGGAATCCACTCCCCCATCTGCTCCGGGGTTCCCTGCCCGAAGATCGCGGCGACGGCGAGGGTCGTGCCCATGATCGCCATGCCGATACCGGCGTCGCCCCAGAACAGCTCCTCGTTGGCGATCGGGAGCGTCAGGCCGGTCTCGTCCGCCCAGAACTGGCCCACCGCTTCGAAGCTGTAGAGGCCGATCTTGGCGGCCTCCTGGATCACCGGCCAGGGCGTTTCCTCGCGCTCGTCCCACTCCTCGGCGGCGGGACGGACGACGCCCTCGGCGAAGCCGTGCACCCACTCCTTGATGTCCTTCTGGTCCTGGTTGAGCTCGAGCGTGAACTTGGGGCCGCCGTCGTCTGAGCCGTTGCTACCGGCCATCTCGGCAAGCGCCTGGTTCGCGTCGAGCCCGGCGACTGAGGCCGTCTCGCTCATCGGCGGGGATTATTACACGGAAACGTGTTGTTAAACACGAAACGGTGTCTGGATTCAGATATCGCGCAGATCGAAGGCGCGCAGACCCTCAGCGCCCTCGTCGCTGCAGTCGAAGAAGCGCCGGTTGACGCAGCCGTAGGCCTCGCCCTCCCCCTCGTAGGCGCGCTCAACCGAGAACTGGCACTGCGGCAGCGGCTGCCCGGTCATCTTGACGCCGCCGAAGCCGCCCTTCTCCAACACCGCCGCCAGCTCGACCTCCGCACCGAAGACCTCCTGCATGCAGCCGACGTACTGGGCGCCGGTGAGCCGGTCGACGTAGCTGTAGAGGTACCGACAGCCGAGTTCGACGCAGCCGCGCGGCTCGACCATCTTGTCGCAGAACGACCGGCACTGCCTGCACTCCCCAACCTTGGTGCGAGTGACGCTCATCGGCAAAGTCTAGGCAGCCGGGACCACGGGAACCAGCGATTTGGCCCGCTCAAGCTGCCATGGCGTTGCTGCTCAGGACGTGGCCGAGCTCCGCCCGGAGATGGCTCGAAGGCCGCACGCAGAACTCCTTGCCGGCGCGGAGGCGGGTCTGCTCGCTGCCGGCGTCGACCAGCAGGTGGAGCTCGGCTTCGCCCTTGTGGTGCTCGAAGACCGCCTTCAGCTCCTCGAGCAGGGCGTCGCTCCAGCTGGCGGCATCGATCGTCAGCTCGAAGGGCCCGGCCGGCACCGCGGCCGCGGCGGCCACCTTGTCGCCGCGGGCGATCTCCTCGGCGTCGGGTTCGAAGCGCTGCGCCTCCTGGACGACGAGCTTGGTCTCGCCGCGGTCCTTGTGGTCGAGGCGGCCGCGGACGACGACGATCGCGTCGGGGGCGATGATCTCGGCGTTCTCGGACTCGTCGGCCTTGAAGACCAGCATCTCGACCTGGCCCTCGACGTCGTCCAGGGTCGCGAACATCATCTGCGAGCCGCTCTTGGTGCGGATCTTCTTGACGTCGACGACGATCCCGCCGACGGTCACCCAGGCCCCGTCCTGCTTGCCGCCCAGTTCGGCGAGGCTGCAGTCGACCCGGGCCCGCAGCGCCCCGCCCACTTCCGTCAGCGGATGCGAGGAGAGGTAGGTGCCGAGCGTCTCCTTCTCCAGCGCCAGCAGCTCGGCGCGGTCGAACTCGGCGGCCGAGATCGGCGGCCGGTGGGTCGGCGCCTGGGTGGCGCCGCCGCCGGAGCCCTCGCCGAAGTCGAAGATCGAGCCCTGGCCCATCTGGGCGTCCTCCTGCGCCTTCTGGCCGGCCGACTGGGCCGCCGGCAGCATCTCCAGCATCCCTCTGCGGGTGGCCCCGGTCGAGTCGAGGGCGCCGCACTTGATCAGGCATTCGATCGCGCGTTTGTTGACGGCGCGGGCGTCGACCCGCTCGCAGAAGTCCCAGATCGAGGCGATCGGTTTGTCCTCGCGGGCGCGCAGGATCGCCTCCACCGCCGAGTGGCCGACGTTCTTGACCGCGTCGAGCCCGAACCGGATCGCGTTCTCGGAGACGACGAAGCTGTGGTCGGAGGAGTTGACGTCGGGCGGCAGCACCTCGATCCCCATCTCCTCGCAACGGTTGACGAAGAAGGGCACCTTGTCTTTGGTGTTCATCACCGAGGAGATCACCGCCGCCATGTACTCGGCCGGGTAGTTGGCCTTCAGGTAGGCGGTCCGGTAGGAGATCAGCCCGTAACAGGCGGCGTGGGACTTGTTGAAGGAGTAGTCGGCGGCCGCTTCGTTCAGCTTCCAGAGGTCGGCGGCGACGTTCGGAGCCGTCCCGGAGGCCTTCAGGCCTTCCATGAACTT
The DNA here is from genome assembly GCA_966211075.1 of uncultured bacterium. GTDB lineage: Bacteria > Actinomycetota > Thermoleophilia > Solirubrobacterales > 70-9 > VAYN01. The sequence goes on along the minus strand of CBIHMQ010000008.1, from coordinate 12,439 downwards.
GTCCTTCATGGTCGCCATCAGGTCGCGCTTCTTCTTGCCGATCGCCTTGCGAAGGTCGTCCGCCTCGGCGCCGGTGAAGCCAGCCATCTCCCGCGCGATCGCCATCAGCTGCTCCTGATAGAGGACGCAGCCGTAGGTCGATTCGGTGACGGCGCGCAGGCGCTTGTCGGGGTAGCGGACCGAGTCGGGGTTGCGCTTGCCCTTCGCGTAGTCGGGGATGTAGGCCATCGCCCCGGGTCGGTAGAGGGCGACCAGGGCGACGATGTCGTCGAAGTGGGTCGGGCGCACCTTCTTCATCGCCTCGCGCATCCCCTCGGACTCGAGCTGGAAGACGCCGGTCGAGTCGCCGCGGGCGAGCATCTCGAAGGTCTTGGCGTCGTCGATCGGGATCGACTCCATGTCGACCTGCTCGCCGCGCGAGCGCTCGATGATCGCGATCGCGTCCTCGATCACGTCGAGGTTGCGGAGGCCGAGGAAGTCCATCTTCAGCAGCCCGATCTCCTCGATCGGCCCCATCGAGTACTGGGTCACGATCTTGTACTGGCGCTCCGCCTTGCCGGACGCGTTGGTCGCGGCCGGGGCGGCCCGGTCCTCGGCCAGCTGCAGCGGCACCACCTCCTGCAGCGGCCGGTCGGCGATCACCACCGCGGCGGCGTGGATCGAGTTGTTGCGGATGATCCCCTCGAGTCCCTGAGCGACGTCGATGATCCGTTTCGCGTCGGGCTCGGTGTCGTAGGTCTTGCGCAGCTCCTGGCCCGACTTCAGGCAGTCCTCGAAGGAGGGGTTGCGGCCCATGATCGGCTCCGGGATCTGCTTGGCCAGACGATCCCCCGTTCCGTAGTCGAAGCCGAGCACGCGCGCGGCGTCGCGGGTCGCCGCGCGCGGCGCCATCGTGCCGAAGGTGATGATCTGGGCGACCGATTCGCGCCCGTATTTCTCACCGACATAGCGGATCATCCGCTCGCGTCCGCGGACCGAGAAGTCGATGTCGATGTCCGGCATCGATTTGCGGCCCGGGTTGAGGAAGCGCTCGAAGAGCAGGTCGTTGGCGAGCGGGTCGAGGTCGGTGATGTTGAGCGAGTAGGAGACGATCGAGCCGGCCGCCGAGCCGCGGCCCGGGCCGACGGCGACGCCGTTCTCCTTGGCGTGGCGGATGAAGTCCCAAACGATCAGGAAGTAGGAGGAGAAGCCCATCTCCTCGATCACCCCGAGCTCGAACTCGAGCCGCTCGACAGCTTCCGCGGGGGGCGGGTCGCCGTAGCGGACGCGCAGGCCCTCCTCGGCGATCCGGCGCAGCATCGCCTCCGGCTCCTCGCCGTTCTCGGTCGGGTACCGCGGCAGCAGCAGCTTGCCGAGCTCGATGTCGATGTCGCAGCGCTCGGCGATCTCCAGCGAGTTCGGCACCGCCTCCGGCCACTCGGCGAAGGACTCGGCCATTTCCTCGGAGCTCTTGATGTAGAACTCGTTGGTGTCGAAGCTCATCTTCGGCGCCTCGAGAGTCGACTTCGTCTGCACGCAGAGCAGCGCCGCGTGATTGTCGAAGTCCTCGCGCCGCAGGTAGTGGACGTCGGCGGTGCCGACCAGCGGCCGGCCCAGCTCACGCGCGTAGCGGACGATCCCCTCGTTGGCCTTGTCCTGCTCTTCGATGCCGTTCTTCTGGACCTCGAAGTAGACCTGCTCGGGGCCGAAGGCGTGGATCAGGTCGTCGAGGTGGGCACGGGCGTCGTCCGGGCGCTCTTCGACGAGGCGCCGGCAGAAGCGCGACTGCAGGCAACCGGTCAGGGCGATCACACCCTCGGAGTGGGCCGCCAGCATCTCCATGTCGACGTTGGCCTTGCCGCGCGAGAAGCCTTCGAGGAAGCCGGCCGAGGTGAGCTTGACGAGGTTGGCGAAGCCGGTGTCGGTCTCGGCCAGCAGGGTCAGATGGTTGCGCTCGTACCTGGTCTGCTCCTTGATCGTCTTGACGTCGTCGACCAGGTAGGCCTCGAGCCCGACGATCGGTTTGATCCCGTGCTTGCGGCAGGCCTTGTAGAGGTCGACCGCGCCGTTCATCACCCCGTGGTCGGTGAGGCCGAGGGCCGGCTGGCCGAGCTCCGCCGCGCGGGCCGCCATCGCGTCGATCTTGCAGGCGCCGTCGAGCAGCGAGTACTCGCTGTGGGCGTGGAGATGGACGGCGACAGGGCTGCTCACGGGATCGCCGATCATGCCAACCGGGGCAGATGGCAAGGCGGGGTTTTGTGACGCTTTCGCGGTAGTTGCGGGACGAAGCTCGCGCGCTACGCGCAGACCCAGGCGCCGCCGCCCGAGTCGGCCCAGATTTCCGCGGCGATCCGGTCCTGTTCCTCTTTCGGCGCGTTCTGCGGCTCGCCCTCGCCGCCGTAGAGCTCCCAGGTCGAAGGGAGGATCTGGTACGCGCCGCCGGCACCGCTGGAGGGGTTGAGGGCGCTGTAGTTGCCCCCCGACTCGCACATCACGATGTAGGCCGGGATCGAGTAAGGGCCGCCGAGCCAGCGGCCGACTTCTTCTTCGGCTTCGGCCTGGCTGGCGGCGCGGGCTTCGGCTTCGCGGGCTTCCTGGATCTCCTTTACCCAGCTCGCGATGTCGTCTTTCAGCCCGGCCAGCGAAGCCTGGCGGCGGGCGCTCACCTCGCGCAGCCGGGCCGCCGACTCCTCGGCCGCCTGGCGCAGGGAGGCGATTTCCTCGCGGGCGGTGGCGAGCCGTTCTTCGTGGGCGATCGCCCGCGCCTTGAGGACGGCGACGCGCTTCGCTTCGCGGCGGACTTCGTCGCGGACGTCGGCGACCCGCTGGGCGAGGGCGCTGTCGGCCTGGGCGATCGCGCGCAGGTAGGAGGCCTGGGTGACCAGGCTGTCGTAGCTCTCGGCTTCGAAGATCAGGCTTTCGGTGCTGGGCACGCCGTTCTCGTAGATCGCCACGAGGCGGGCGGAGAGGGCCTCGCGGGCGCGCCGCAGGCGCTTCCGCGCCGCGGTCAGCTCGGCCCGCGTCTCCTCCAGCTCATGACTCAGCTCGGCGGTCCGTTCCCGCCCCTCGGCGAGCAGCCGTGAGACTCTTTCCTCGTGGGCCGCGGCCGTGTCGGCTTCGCCCTGGACCGTGGCCAGTTCGGCGTTGCTCTCCCGCAGGTCGGCGGCGATCGCGGCGGCGTCGTCGCGGGCGCTGGCCAGCTTCGCTTCGACCTTGCCGGCATCGGCGGCGCCGGCCCGCGGCACAGCGAGCACGGCGACGACCAGCCCCGCGCAGAGGGCCGCGGCCGCGCCGAGCGCGAGCAGCTTGTTACCGGGCAGGAACGGCCCCACAGGAGAATCGAGGCTAGCCCGCGTACCCCGCCGTCCCCGCCGGGAACGGATAACGCGCAAGGAAAGTTGCGAGGCCGCGCGGCGGCCGGTTCAGCCCTCGGGGACGTTGCGGCTGGCCAGGTAGGCGGCGACCGCGAGGACCCCGGCACCGACGCCGATCCCGACCCGGATCTCGCGCCGGTAGCGGCGGCGCAGGTAGGCGACCGCGAAGCGGACGGCGGCGCGGCCGAGGCGGTCGTAGATCACCGCTCCCCCTCCCCTCGGACGCGGACCCGGTGCGCCATCCGCGACTGCAGCGACCAGAGCTCGATGAAGCCCGGCGAGGCGTTCTGGTCGAACAGGCCCCCGGACTCCGCGAAGGTAGCCAGCTCGGCGTCGTAGACGGCATTGGGCGAGGAGCGGGTGACGACGCGGACGCTGCCTTTGTAGAGGCGGAGGCCGATTTCGCCGGTGACCTGGGCGCTGACGGCGTCCATGTAGGCGTCGAGGTCGGTGCGCAGCGGCTCCCACCAGAGGCCGGCGTAGACGAGGTATCCCCACTTCTGGTCCATCGCCGGCTTGAACTGGTTCTGGTGGATCGTCCCGACCAGGCGCTCCAGCTCCTCGTGGGCGGTCAGCAGGATCGCCGCCGCCGGCACCTCGTAGATGTCGCGCACCTTGAGGCCGACGATCCGGTCCTCGATGTGGTCGACGATGCCGACGCCGTGGCGACAGCCGATCTCGGCAGCCCGTTCGAGCAGCTCGACCAGCCCAAGCCGCTCGCCGTTGAGGCTGACCGGGACGCCGCCCTCGAAGCCGACCGTGACGGTCTCGGCCTCGTCGGGGGCCTCCTCTGGCCGGGTCACGAGCTGGAACACGTCGTCCTCGGGGGCGTGGTCGAGCTCCTCGATCCAGCGCCCCTCCGAGGAGCGGCCCCAGAGGTTGTCGTCGATCGAGTAAGGCGTCACCTCGGTGCCGCCCTTGACCGGAATCCCGTGTTCGCGGGCGTAGGCGATCTCCTCCTCGCGGCCCATCTGCCAGGAGCGGACCGGCGCGATCGTCTTCAGCTCCGGGGCCAGCGTCGCCACCGTCGCCTCGATCCGCACCTGGTCGTTGCCCTTGCCGGTGCAGCCGTGGGCGATCGTGTCGCAGCCGCTCTGGCGCGCGTACTCGACCGCCAGCTGGGCGATCAGCGGCCGCCCCAGCGCCGTGAACAGCGGGTAGCCGTTGCCGTAGACGGCGTTGGCCTTGATCGCCGGCACCAGGAACTCGTCGGCGAAGCGCTCGCGGGCGTCGACGACGTGGCACTCGAGGGCGCCGAGCCGCTTCGCCTTGTCTTCGATCACCGTGTAATCCTCGCCGGGCTGACCGAGGTTGACCGTCAGGCAGACCACTTCCGCGTCGTAGTGGTCCTGGATCCACTTCAGCATCACGCTGGTGTCGAGGCCGCCCGAGTAGAGCAGCAGCACGCGATTGACCTCGGCCGGATCGGCCTCGTAGCTCGCGGTCGGTAGGAAGTGCGGGGGCTGCTGCTCGCTCAAGGAGGCGGAAGTCTGTCATGCCGCTTGCCCCGGCGGCAGTGTGACCTGTGAGCGGGCCTTAAGGCGCTTCGAGACCGCCTGCTCCGCCTTCTTCGGCGGGTTCTTCTTCTTCGACTTCGGGTTCTTCTTCCGGTTCTTCGGCTTCTTCGGTGGTCGGTTCCGTGGTCGTCGTCTCGGTGGTCGGTTCCGTGGTCGTGGTCGGTTCGGTGGTGGTCGTCGGTTCCGCCGTCGTTTCGGTCGCCGAGGTCGTCGTGGCGCCGCCGTTGTCGTCGGAGGCGATCACCACGATCGCGATCACCAGGCCGACGATCACCGCGACCAGGCCCGCGACCAACAGGCGCATGTTGCCGTGGGGGCGGCCGCTGTCCGGGCCGCCGGGGCCCCGGTCCTCGGGCCCCATCAGCCGGGTCGGATCCTCGTGCATCAGTCGGCCGGCCCCAGGATCGCGTCGAGGATGGCGCCGGTGTCCTCGATTTCGAAGCCGCTACGCAGGCGCGCTTCGATTTCCCTGCGGCTGCTGCCGGAGACGGCCATCTGGGTCGCCAGCAGGCGCGCTCCGGCGGCGTTTTCGGGGCGCGGCGGGGCCTCCTCCGGCTCGACGGACCGCAGTGCGTCCGCACCCTCGGGCTGCGGCCCGGCCGGCACCGCGGAAAGGTGATTGCCGCGCAGCGAGGGTGGCCCCTCGGCCGCGACCTGCCCGTCGCCGTCGGGCTGGATCTGGGCTCCGGTCCCCCGCAATGTTTCCAGCAGACGTTCGGACTCGCGGCGGATCGCCTCGGCCTGGTCGACCAACGAGTCGGTCGCCTCGAGCAGGTCCTCGAGACGGGCGGCGACGACGCGGTCCGCCTCCGCTTCGGCCTCTTCGAGGTAGCGCTTGGCGTTGGCGTCGGCGCTGTCGATCAGCGCCGCGGCGGCGCGCTCGGCCGCCTCGATGATCGAGGTCACCCGCTCCGCCGTCGCCGGGTCGTGCCTGCCAGATCGATCCTTGCGGCTCACAACCGCCCCAACCCTAGACGGTCATCGCCCACGCGGTTGCATCTACCCGTGCTATAGACGGGTTAGGGCAGACGCGTGGAGAGGGCGTCGCCGAGCAGTTCGACGGCGCGATCGAGGTGCTCGGAGCCGACGGTGAGGGGCGGCAGCAAGCGCAGGGTCGAGGGCGCGGGAACGTTGACGACGAGGCCGCGCCGCAGCAGATCGGCGCCGAGGGCGGCGGCGTCGATGCCGTCGGCGAGGCCGACGCCGATCATCAGGCCCCTCCCCCGTACCTCGGCGACGCCGTCGAGTTGGGCCAAGCCCACCCGCAGGGTCTCGCCGAGCTCGCGGACCCGGCGCAGCAGGGTCGGGTCGTCGACGATGTCGAGGACGGCGAGCGCGGCGGCGCTGGCGACCGGGCCGCCGGCGAAGGTCGAACCGTGGTCGCCGGGCTCCAGCACCTCGGCGGCGACGGGGGCGGTGACGCAGGCGCCGATCGGCATACCGCCGCCGAGCGCCTTGGCGCTGGTCAAGACGTCCGGGCGGACCGGGGTCTGCTCGTAGGCCCAGAGCGAGCCGGTGCGGCCGATCCCGGTCTGGATCTCGTCGAAGATCAGCAGGGCGCCACTCTCTTCGCAGGCCTGGCGGGCCGCCAGCAGCACCTCGTCGGCGATCGGGTTGACCCCGGACTCGCCCTGGATCGGCTCGATCAGGACCGCCGCGGTGCGCTCGCCGACCGCCTGGCGCAGGGCGGCGGCGTCGTTGCGCGGCACCGCGCGGAAGCCCGGCAGCATCGGTCCCAGCGCCTCGTTGCGGGCCAGGTTCGGGGTCGCCGAGAGGGAGCCGTAGGTGCGGCCGTGGAAGTCGCTCTCAAAGCTGACGATCTCCGGCGCGTCGATCCCCCGGTCGTGGGCGTGCTTGCGGGCGATCTTGATCGCGCACTCGTTGGCCTCGGTGCCGGAGTTTGCGAAGAAGACGCGGCCGCCGAGGCTCGACTCGGAAAGCCGCTCCGCGAGCCGCACCATCGGCTCGGTGAAGAAAAGGTTGGAGGTGTGCATCAAGCGCCCGGCCTGCTCGCGGACCGCCTCGACCACCGACGGGTGGCAGTGGCCGAGCGAGCAGACCGAGATCCCGGTCAGGAAGTCGAGGTACTCCTTGCCGTCGGCGTCCCAGAGCAGCGGCCCCTCGCCCCGCACGAAGTCGACGGCCCCGCGCCTGTAGGTCCGCATCAGGTAGCGCTCCTCCAACGCGCGCACCTGATCAAGGCCGAGCGCGCGATGCGTTTGCCCCGGATACGAGGGCGAATGCATCTCGGGGGCGCTCACGGGGTCACCATCGTGCCGATGCCGGCGTCGGTGAACAGCTCCAGCAGGAGGCTGTGGGGCTTGCGGCCGTCGATGATGTGGGCCGACTGGGCGCCGCCGCTGATCGCGTCGACGCAGGCCTGAAGCTTCGGCCGCATGCCGCCGTCGATCTCGGCAAGCTTGCCCTCGACGTCGGTGACGGTCGCCCGCGAGATCAGCGAGCCCTGCTCGGCCGGGTCGGCCAGCCAGCCCTCGACGTCAGTGAGGAAGATCGCCTTATAGGCGCCGAGCGCGGCGGCGACCTTGCCGGCCGCCTCGTCGGCGTTGACGTTGTAGGACTGGCCCTGGCGGTCGGATGCCGAGGAGGCGATCACGGGGATGTAATCGGCGGCGATGTGGTTGAGGACGCCGACGTGAACCCGCTCGACGCTGCCGACGAAGCCGACCTGGTCGGCGTTGGCCACCGGGGCGACCTCGAACAGGGTCCCGTCCTCGCCGGCCATCCCCACCGCGGGCTGGCCGTGGCGGTTGAGGCGCTGGACGATTTCCGAGTTGAGCTTGCCGACCAGGACCATCTTCGCCACCTCGACCGTCTCGGCGTCGGAGACGCGCAGGCCCTCGTGGAACTTGACCTCGAGCCCGAGCCGGTCCATGTAACGGGTGATCTCGGGGCCGCCGCCGTGGACGATCACCGGGTTGAGGCCGACGTACTTGAGCAGGACGACGTCGGTCGCGAAGGCCTCGCGGAGGTCCTCGTCGAGCATCGCCGCGCCGCCGTACTTGATCACCACGGTGCGGCCGTGGAAATCGCGGATGTACGGGAGCGCCTCGAGCAGCGTCGCGACGCTGGTGTCCAGCGGGCCGCTCACGTCGTGTACTCCGCGTTGATCCGCACGTACTCGTAGCCGAGGTCGGAGAACCAGACGTGGGCGCGGTGCTCGCCGCGGCCGAGCCGCAGGCCGATCTCGGCCTCGCGCGCCTCCCCGCCCAGCTCCTCGGCGTCGATCGAGTCCGAGCCGATCTCCTCGAGGTCCTCGCCGGCCAGGGCGGCGCCGGCTGCCTGGGCGATCCGCCCCCAGTTGGGGTCGCGGCCGAAAAGAGCGGTCTTGACCAGCGGCGAGTTGGCGATCGCCCGGGCGACGCGCTCGGCCTCGGCGGCGCTGACGGCGCCGCTGACCTCGACCCGGCCGACCCGGACCGAGCCCTCGCCGTCGGCGACGACCTCGATCGCCAGCTGCTTCAGGACCGCCTCCAGCAGCCCGGCCGGCAGCGGCCTGCCGGACCCGCCGGTCCCCTGCAACAGCACCGTGTCGTTGGTGCTCATCTGACCGTCGACGGTGATCCGGTGGAAGGAGGCGTCGCAGGCGGCGCGCAGTTCGGCGGCCGGATCGGCGAGGACCGCGTCGGTCTGGACGAAGCAGAGCATCGTCGCCATGTTCGGCTCGATCATCCCCGCTCCCTTCGCCTGGGCGGAAAGGGTCACGCCGCCGGCCCGCACGGTGCAGCGCTTCGGCCAGCGGTCGGTGGTGACGATCGCCTCCGAGAAGGCGCCGGCGCCGTCCGCGGAGAGTGTCCCCGCCGCCTCGCCGATCCCGGGCAGGACGTCGGCGATCGGCATCGGCACGCCGATCACGCCGGTCTCGGCGACGGCGACCTGCGCGGGCGCCAGGCCCAGCTCGCCGGCCGCCGTCTCGCACATCGCCCAGGCGTCGGCGATGCCCTGCTCGCCGGTCTCGGCGTTGGCGTTGCCGGAGTTGACGACGGCGGCGCGGATGCCGGCCCGGTCGATCCGCTCGCGGCAGACCCGGATCGGCGCCGCCGCCGAGGCGTTGCGGGTGAGGACGATCGCCGAGGCCACCTGCTCGGCGTCGCAGACGAGCAGGCCGACGTCGGTCTTGCCGCCGCCCTTGAGCCCGCAGTGGGCGCCGCCGGCCCGGAAGCCGGGCGCCAGCCCGGTCGGGTCGAGCTCCTCGACGCCGGCCGGGGCATCCACCCAGCGGGACCTGAAGAAAGGCGCGCCGGGGGCGCTCACAGCAGCCCCTCCGTCTCGTCCAGGCCCAGCATCAGGTTGAGGTTCTGGACGCCATGGCTGGAGGCGCCCTTCCAGATGTTGTCGATCGCCGCGAAGGCGATCGCGCGGCCGCGCTCCTCGACGGTTACGTAGACATGGCACTCGTTGGTGTCGCGGACCGCCCGTAGGTTCGGCGGGCCGTCAAGGACCTTGACGAAGGGCTCCCCGGCGTAGCGCTCCTGGTAGAGCGCCTGCGCCTCCTCCTTGGCGAGCGGCTCGCTCAGGGTGGCGAAACAGGTCGCCAGCTCGCCCTGGTCGAGCGGCAACAGGTGCGGGACGAAGACGACCGGGGCCGGGCTGCCCAGCGCCGCCAGCTCCTGTTCGATCTCGGGCCGGTGCCGGTGCCCCTCGGTCTTGTAGGGGAAGGCGTTCTCGGTCATCGCCGAGAAGTGGACGAGGTCGTCGCTGCTGCGGCCATACCCGGAGGTGCCCTGCATGGCGTTGACGACGACGTCGGTCAGCATGCCCCGCTCGGCCAGCGGGGCCAGGGCGAGGACGCTGGCGGTCGGGTAGCAGCCCGGCGTCGCGACCAGCTTGGCACCGCGCAACTCGTCCCGGTACATCTCGCTGAGCCCGTAGACGGCCTCGCCGACCAGCTCCGGCGCCCCGTGCTCGCCGTACCAGCGCTCGTAGGTGTCCATCTCGCGGAGCCGGAAGTCGGCGGAGAGGTCGACGACGACGATCCCCTGCCGCCGCAGCGCCGCCACGGTCGGGGCCGCCGCGCCGTGCGGGTAGGCGACGATCGCCGCGTCGACGCCCTCGACGTTCTCGGGGTCGAGCTCGGTCAGCTCCAGCGGCACCCGGTAGCGCGGGTAGAGAACGTCGAGCCGTTTGCCGGCGTCGCTGCGCGAAGTAGCGGCGACCAGCTCCAGCCGCGGGTGCTCCCAGACGATCCGCGCGGCCAGGGCGCCGGTGAACCCGGAGGCGCCGGCGACCAGGACCCGCGCCGCGGGCTCGCCGGCGAGCGGTTGCGGGCGCGACTCAGCCACGCAGCGTCCCCCCGATCTCGCCCAGCGCCGTCTCGATCTCGGCCCGCCGCGCCGCCACCTCCTCGTCGGTGAGGGTGCGGTCCGGGGCGCGGAACTCGAGCCGCAGCGCCAGGCTGACCCGCTCGGCGCCGACCTGCTCGCCCTCGTAGCGATCGAAGACCTCCGCCGAGCGCAGCAGCTCCCCGCCGGCGCCGAGGACGGCCTCGCGGACGGCACTGGCGGAGACCTCGAGCGGCACGACCACCGCCAGGTCCTGGTGGACGGCCGGGAAGGTGGTGACGTCCTCGTAGGCCTCGCGCTCGACCGTGGCGGCGGCCAGCAGCGGCGCCGCGTCGATTTCGAAGGCGACCGCGGCCTCGACGTCCCAGGACCGGCAGACCAGCGGGTGGACCTCGCCCAGCCAGCCGGCGGGGATCGGGGCGTTGCCCTCGCCGGCCGCGGCGCCGCGCACCGAGACCGCGGCGGCCCGTCCGGGGTGCAGGAACGGCTCGGTCGCCGGCGCGAAGGAGAGCGCCGTGCCGAGCTGGGCGGCAAGCGCCTCGAGCACGCCCTTCAGCGCGAAGAAGTCGGCCGGCTGCGCGTCGCTGCGCCAGGACGCCGGCGCCAGCGGGCCGGCGGCAAGCGCGGCGAAGCGGTGCGGCTCGGTCGCCGGGGCCGGTTCGCGGCCCGGGAAGTCGCCGGCCAACGGCCCGCCCTCGTGGACCTGGCCGCGCAGGTAGGCGGCCCCGGACTCGAACAGCGCCACCCGCTCCGCCCCGCGGGCGAGGTTGCGGGAGGCGGCGTCGAGCAGCGAGCCGAGCAGGGTCGTCCGCATCGCCGAGAGGTCTTCGGAGAGCGGGTTGGAGAGCAGGATCGGTTGCGAGCGCGGGTCCTCGTCCGGGATCCGCAGACGCCCGAACTCGCCCGGGTCGGTGAAGCTCCAGCTGACCACCTGGTCGAAGCCGAGGTCGCGCAGGGCGTCCTCGGAGCGGCGCCGCAGCTGCCGTTCGCGGCCGAGGCCGCCGACCGCGCCGCCGACCGCGGGCAGGGTCGTCGGCAGGTGCTCGTCGAGCCCGTGGACCCGCGCCACCTCCTCGATCAGGTCGACCTCGCGGGTGACGTCGTAGTGGCGGTCGGGCGGAACGGTGACCTCGAGGTTCTCCTCCGCCCGCTCGACGCCGAAGCCGAGCCGCTCCAGGTAGGCGACCTGGTCGTCCTGGGAGATCTCCATCCCCAGCAGGCCGGTGACGCGCGCGCCGCGCAGGGTGAGCGTCCGCGCTGCCGGGACCTCGGCGGCGGCGTCGATCGTCCCCGGCACCAGCTTCGCCCCGCAGTGCTCGACCAGCAGCCGCGAGGCGATCGCCTGCGCCCGCAGGCAGAGGTCGGGATGCAGCTGCTTCTCGAACCGGGCCGAGGCCTCGGAGCGCAAGCCCAGCATCCGCGAGGTGCGGAGGATGTTGGTGCCGTTCCAGTTGGCGACCTCGAGCAGGACCCGGGTCGTCGAGTCGGAGACCTCGGAGACCTGGCCGCCCATGATCCCGGCGATGCCGCTGGGGCCGTTCTCGTCGCAGACCAGGACCGTCTCCGCGTCGAGCTCGCGCTCGACCCCGTCGAGGGTGGTCATCTTCTCGCCGGCCCGGGCGGTGCGCACGGTCAGCGCCCCGTTCGGGACCTTGTCGAGGTCGAAGGCATGCAAGGGCTGCGCGGTCAGCAGCATCACGTAGTTGGTGATGTCGACGACGTTGTTGATCGGCCGCTGCCCGGCCGCGCTGAGCCGGGCCTGCAGCCACAGCGGCGAGGGACCGACCTCGACGTCGAGGAAGGCGCGGGCGGTGAAGCGCGGGCAGAGCTCCGGCACCTCGACCGTGACCGAGGCCAGCTCGGCGACGTCGCCGCCGCCCTCGGCGGGCGCGTCCTGCGCCCAGGGCTCCTCGCCGAGCGGCGCCGCGGTCACCGCGTGGACCTCGCGGGCGACCCCGTAGACGCCGAAGCAGTCGGTCCGGTTCGGGGTGACCTCGATCTCCAGAACCGGCTCGGCGACCGGCAGGACCTCGCCGAGCGGCGCCCCTGGCGCCAACCCGTCGTCCTCGAGGACCATGATCCCGTCCGACTCCTCGGCGACCTCGAGCTCGGCGGCGGAGAGGATCATCCCTTCCGAGGCAACGCCCCGCAGCTTCGCCTTGCGCAGCTTCTCGCCGCCCGGCATCCGCGCTCCCGGCAGCGCCACCGCGACCGTCTGGCCGGCCGCCACATTGGGGGCGCCGCAGACGATCGTCCGCTCGCCATCGCC
>CBIHMQ010000007.1:0-23489 GCA_966211075.1 uncultured bacterium | reverse complement strand
CCCGAAGATCTTCGTCGCCGGCGCCGACCTGCGGGCGCTCGGCCCGGCCGTCCTCAACCGGGCCGCGGTCGAGGCGCGGCTGGACCGCGCCCACCGGGTCTTCTCGGCGGTCGAGGCGCTGTCGAAGCCGACGGTGGCGGCGATCGAAGGCCACGCGATGGGCGGCGGCTGCGAGCTGGCCCTCTGCCTCGACTTTCGGGTGATGGCCCGGGGGAGGGCGCGGATCGGGCTGCCGGAGGCCTCGCTCGGCCTGATGCCCGGTGCCGGCGGGACGCAGCGGCTCGCGCGCTTGGTCGGTCGCGAGCGGGCGGCCCGGATGATGATGCTGGCCGAGCGCCTCGACGCCGATGAGGCGGAGCGGATCGGGTTGGTCGGCGCGGTCGAGCCGGGCGCGGCCGACCGCGAGGCGCGGCTGCTCGCCGAGCGGCTCGCGGAGATGCCGGCGAGCTCGCTGGGCGGCATCAAGCGGGCGCTGGGAGCGCCCCCGGAGGCGGACCTGGCGAGGGAGCGCGCCGCCGCCGCCGAGGTCTTCGCCCAGCCCGAGGCGGCCGACGGGATCGCGGCGTTCCTGGCGAAACGTCCGCCGCTTCCATGATGATGATTGATAGGTTTATGGCTTGCCGGGATCGAGTAGTCGAGGCAAGCGGGAGCGATCCGGCATGAGGAGATAGCAGGGGGATGGCAAAGGACGGAAAAGAGAACGGGCCGATCTACGCGCCGCGCAGGACCAAGGCCTCGGTCCTGATCGCCCACATGCTCGCGCGCCGCGCGGCGGAACTGGAACCGGGCGACGCGCTGCCCCCCGAGCGGGCCCTGATCGAGGAACTGCAGGTCGGCCGGAGCACTCTGCGGGAGGCCCTGCGGCTGCTCGAGCTGCAGGGGATCGTCACGATCAAGGCCGGCCCCGGCGGCGGCCCGATCGTCGCCCGCCCCGATCACCGGCCGCTCGCCCACACCCTGTCGCTCGCCCTGCAGACGGCGGAGGTCACCTTCCAGGAACTGATCGAGACGCGGCGGATGATCGAGGGGGACCTCGCCAGCCTCGCCGCCGCCAGCGCCACCGAGGACGACATCGCGGCGCTGCGCAAGTCGGTCGAGGACATGGAGGAGACCCGCGGCGACGAGGAAGCCTTTCTCGCCGAGAACCTGAACTTCCACGAACTGCTCTCGAAAGCGGCGAGCAACCGCCTGCTCGGCCTCTTCTATGCGTCGCTGAAGGAGATCTCCGACGGCCACATCATGGGGGTGTCCTACTCCAAGGGCTCGCGCGCGCAGACGGTCAAAGACCACCGGGCGATCACCGAGGCGGTGGCGGCGGCCGACGGCGACGGGGCCCGCAAGGCGATGACCGATCACCTCTCCGAGTTCGAGGCCTACATCCGCCGGCGCTATCCCGAGGTGCTGAAACGTCGCATCCGCTGGATGCTCGACGACCAGCTCGGCTGAGGCTCAGAGCCGCTGGATCAGCGTCGCGGTGCCGAGGCCGCCGGCGCAGCACATCGTCACCAGGCCGAGCTCGCCGTCCTCGTCCTCCAGCGTGTGCAAAAGCGTCGTCAGCAGGCGGGCGCCGCTCGCCCCCAGCGGGTGGCCGATCGCGATCGCGCCGCCGCGGCGGTTGACCCGGTCCATGTCCGGCTCCAGCTCGCGCTGCCAGGCAAGCACGACCGAGGCGAAGGCCTCGTTGATCTCGATCGCGTCGAGGTCGCCGATCTCGAGGCCGTTGCGGGAGAGGATCTCGCGGGTGGCCGGGATCGGCCCGGTCAGCATCGTCACCGGGTCGACCCCGATCAGCAGCTGGTCGACGATCCGCGCCCGCGGCATCAGGCCCAGCTCCGCCGCGCTCCGCTCCGAGCAGAGCAGCAGCGCGGCGGCGCCGTCGGAGATCTGCGAGGAGTTGCCGGCGGTGACCCGGCCGTCCTCGCGGAAGGCGGGTCGCAGGCCCGCCAGGGCCTCGGCGCTGGTGTCGGGGCGGACCCCCTGGTCGGTGGTGTGGATGGCGTCGCCAACCGCGACCGGGAGCATTTCGCGGTCGAACCGCCCGGCCGCGGCGGCGGCGTCGGCGAGCCGGTGCGAGCGCAGGGCGAGCGCGTCCATCTCCTCGCGTCCGATCCCCCAGCGGTCGGCGATCAGCTCGGCGCTCTCGCCCTGCGGCACGATCGCGTAGCGCTCCAGTAGCGAGGCCGGGAAGGGCCCTCCGTAGCGCTCCTGGACCTCGAGGTTGACCGGGAAGCCGACCCGTCCCATGTGCTCGATGCCGCCGGCGAGGACGACCTCCTCGACGCCGGCGGCGACGCGGGTCGCGGCGACGTTGACGGCCTGCTGTCCGGAGCCGCAGCGGATGTCGACGGTGGTCCCGGCGACCTGCTCGGGCAGCCCCTCGGCCAGCCAGGCGGTGCGGGCGATGCCCGAGGACTGCTCGGCCATCTGGTACACGCAGCCGATCACCAGGCCGTCGACCCGGGCGGGGTCCACGGCGGTCCGCTCGAGCAGCCCGACGTAGGTCCCGCCGAGCAGCTCGGCGGGATGGATGGAGCCGTATATGCCCTTCTCTCTGCTGCCCCTCCCGACCGGGGTCCGGACAGCACCGACGATGAAGACTTCGTTACCTACCATAATAACTATGATACTATTTATCTGTGGACTTTGGCCTCTCCGATCGGGTGGCGATCGTCACCGGAGCGAGCCGGGGACTCGGCCGCGCGACTGCCCTGGCGCTCGCCGGCGAGGGCTGCCGAGTGCTCGCCGTCGCCCGCTCCGGCCCTGAGTTGCGGGACCTCCGCGAGCTCGCGCCCGAGCGGATCGCCGTCGCCGAGTGCGACATGCTGGACCGCGCGGCGGTGGCCGAGCTGCCGCGGCGCTCGCTCGAAGCCTTCGGCCGGCTCGACGTCGTCGTCAACAACGCCGGGGTTGCTCCAGCCGCGAGCTTCCTCGAGGAAGACCTCGAGGTCTGGGACCGGACGTTCGAGGTGAACGTCACCGCTCCGGCGATCCTCACCCGGGCCGCCGGCGAGCACCTGCTCGGTCAGGGGGGCGGCAAGGTCGTCAACGTGATCTCGACCGCCGGCCTGCGCGGCAAGCCCCAGCTCGCCGCCTACGCCGCCTCGAAGGCGGCCCTCGCGCAGCTGACCCGGGTGCTGGCCGCCGAGTGGGCAAGCGAGGGCGTGCAGGTGAACGCGGTCGCGCCGGGCGCCTTCGAGACCGCCGCGCAGGAGACGGTGCTCTCCTCGCCGGACCTCCTGCACCGGCGGACGCGGCGGATCCCGGCCAAGCGGATTGCCGCGCCGGGGGAGATCGGGCCGGTGATCTGTCTGCTCGCCTCGCCGCTCAGCGACTTCATGACCGGATCCGTGCTCGTGATCGATGGCGGCGAGGAGGCCAAGCTCTGATGATCGTCGACGCCCACTGCCACGTCTGGCCCGACGCGATCGCCGAGCGGGCCCTGAAGCTCCCGGTCGGCGAGCTGCGGCGCTTCGCCGACGGCAAGGTCTCCAGCCTGCTGGCCGAGATGGACCGCGCCGGCGTCGACCGCGCCGTCTGCCTGGCCGTCGCCGACGCGCCGGAGCGCCTCGACGGCGCCAACCGCTTCGTCGCCTCGCTGCCCGACCGCTTCATCGGCTTCGGCTCGGTCCACCCCGGCGCCTCGGTCGAGGAGAACCTCGACAGCCTGCGCCGCCACGGCCTGCGCGGCGTCAAGGTTCACCCCCTGTTCCAGAGCTACAGCCTCGAGGACCCTGCGCTGGGGCGCATCCTCGACGCCCTGCAGGGGGAATTCCTCGCCACCATCCACGTCGGCGAAGGAGGGACGGCGGAGGACAACCGGCGCTGCACGCCGGCGATGCTGGCGCGGCTCTGCAGGGAATTCCCGCGCCTGGAGATCATCGCCTGCCACTTCGGCGGCTACAAGCTGCTCGACGCCGTCGAAGAGCAGATCGTCGGCCTGCCGGTGAACATCGACACCTCGTGGTCGCCGTCGCTGGCGGTACTCGACCCGGGTCGCGTGCGTTCGCTGATCGAGCGGCACGGCCCCGACCGCGTCATCTTCGGCTCCGACTGGCCGATGGCCGAACAGGCGGCGGAGATCGCCGCCGTCGAAGCGCTCGGCCTCGACGCGGTCGACACCGCCGCGGTCCTCGGCGGCAACTTCGGCCGCCTGCTCGCCAGCGTCGAGTAACTCTATTGACAAGGATGACTATGATCATTATTATTCTAGAAACGACGGCAAGTGGGGCCGTCGCCGGAACCTGAAAGAGGAGAGAGAGCGAATGTCGAACGGACCCCGGAAACCAGGCCTGCGCGGCCTGCTCGTGCTGGTGGCCCTGTCAATGATGGTGCTGCTCGTCGCCGGCTGCGGAGATTCCGACGACGATTCCAGCGGCAGCGAAGGCACGGCCGACGTGGCGGCGCGCGAAGCGCAGACCGGGAGCGCGGCCAAAGAAGCCGCGAAACTCGGCGAAGAAGCTTCCGAACGGGAGGGTGAGCCAGTCAAGCTGCCGACCAAGACGATCGGCGTCCTCAACGTCGCCGGCGGCTCGGAGGCGACGAAACGCGGCGCCGACGCCGCGGAACAGGCCGCCGAGGCCCTCGGCTGGAAGACGATCGTGATCGACGCCGAAGGCTCGCCGCAGAAAATGACCTCGGGCATGACCAGCCTGATCAACCAGAAGGTCGCCGGCATCCTCGATGCCGCCGTCCCCACCGCGGTGATCGGCAAACAGCTCGAAGAGGCGAAGGCGGCCGGGATCCCGGTGATCAACATCGTCGGCACCCAGGAAGCGAACCCCGGGATCGTCGCCCACTACGCGAACGACCCCCGCGAGCTGGCCCAGACGCTGGCCGACTACATGATCGAGGTTCTCGACAAAGGCTCGACGATCGGCTCCAACACCGAGCAGCTGTACGTGGAGACCGACGAACGCGACAAACAGCTGAAGGAAAGCCTCGAAGCGGCCGGGATCAGCGTCGAGGAGTCGCCGGTCGAACCGGAAGCGGTCCCCGAGTCGACGGCCCGCAACACCCGCGCGGCGATCACCAAGAACCCGAACATCGCCGGCTTCGTCGGCAGCGACGACCGCAGCTTCCCGGCGGTCGGGCAGGTCCTCAGCTCCCAGAACAAATGCGGCGAGGTCATGAACTTCGGGTTCTACGACGACCTCCTCAACCTGAAGACGATCCGCGAAGGCTGCGGCACCGCCGTGGTCAGCAGCCCGCCGGAAGCCGACTCCTACGCGGCGGTCGACCAGCTGGCCCAGTACTTCGCCCGCCACGAGCAGATTTCCCAGATCCCCAAGACCTGGGACGAACTGGAGGGACGGATCTACCACGTGCCGATCCGCAGCGCCGAAGCCGCGGAAATCATCGACGCGGAAGACCTCCCCCCGGAAGGGCAGTACGTCACCCCGGACCTGGACTTCATCACGTTCTTCCACTCCAAGTGGGAGAGGGAATTCGGAGTCCCGAAGGGGTAGGCGTCCCCACCGGCGCGGCGGTGCCCCCTCGCCGCCGCGCCGGCTCTCCAGCTTTCGCAACGAGGACGACGATCAGATGCCAGAAGCAGAAGCGAAGCCGAAGCCGACGTTGAAGCCGGCCCTGCCGAAGCTCTCCGGCCGGCGCGAGGGCGGCAGCGGGCGCCTCCTCGAGCTGGTCTCGAAGTACGGGGTCCTGTTCGCCCTCCTCGCGAGCGTGGTGATCTTCTCGGCGCTGAAGCCCGACGTCTTCTTCACCTGGGCGAACATGCGGGCGATCTTCGCCCAGGTCGCGCCGCTCGGCGTCCTCGCCTTCGGGCTGACGATCGTGTTGGCGATGGGCGACTTCGACCTCTCGATCGCCGGCATGGTCGGCCTCGGCTCGGCGGTGACGATCTCGCTGATCGCCACCGACGGGCTGCCCTACGAGCTGGCGATCCTGATCGCCCTCGGCGTCGGCGTCGCCGGCGGCTTGATCAACGGCGTCCTCGTCGCCTACGCGGGCGCCTCGTCGTTCGTGATCACGCTCGCCTTCTCGCAGGTCTTCCAGGGCGCCGAGTTCCAGATCAGCGGCCAGAAGACGATCATCGAAGGCATCCCCAAGGCCTACAGCGAAATCGCCAACGGGACCGGGCCGTTCGGGATCGCCAACCAGTTCTACATCATGCTCGGCGTGATGCTGGTGCTCTACCTGCTGCTCGAGCAGTCGAAGGTGGGGCGGCAGATGTACGCCACCGGCGGCAACCGCGAGGCCGCCCACCTGGCCGGCGTGCGGGTCCGCGAGCTGCGACTCAGCGGCTTCGTGATCGTCGCCGTCTGCGCGGTTGTCGCCGCGATCCTGATCAGCGCCCAGCAGTCCTCCTACTCGCCGAACATGGGCCAGTCCTACCTGCTGCCGTCGTTTGCCGCCGCCTTCCTCGGGGCCGCGGTGCTGAAGCCCGGCCGGTTCACGATCCTCGGCACCCTGGTCGGAGCGCTGCTGCTGGAGGTGATAGCCACGGGGCTGATCCAGCTCAGCCTCTCCAGCGCCGCGATCCTGCTGATCCAGGGCGCGATCCTGGCGATCGCGGTGCTGCTCTCCCGCCTCGGCCGCAACGTGCGATGAGCCCCGAGCGGCCCTTCCTGCGCGCCGAGGGGTTGGTCAAGCGCTACCCGGGCGTGACTGCCCTGGACGGTGCCTCGTTCGACCTCGAGGCCGGCGAGATCGTCGGCCTGCTGGGCAAGAACGGGGCCGGCAAGAGCACCGCGATCAAGGCCCTGGCCGGCGCCGTCGAGCTGGACGCTGGCACCGTCGAGGTCGACGGCGAGCCGGTCGAGATCGCCGGTCCTATCGACGCCGCCGAAGCCGGCTTCGCCTTCGTCCACCAGGAGCTGGAGCTGATCCCGCTCTCCAGCGTCGCCGAGAACGTCGTGCTCGGCGGCACCTACCCGACCCGGCTCGGCGGCCTGGTCCACTGGCGGGCCCTCTACGCCGAGGCCGCCCGGGTGCTGGCGATCCTCGAGTCCGACATCGACCCGCGGGCGATGGTCGACGATCTGACTCCGGCCCAGCAGCGGATGGTGATGATTGCCCGGGCGCTCCGGGCCAGGGCGCGGCTGGTCGTCCTCGACGAGCCGACGATCGCCTTCACCGACGACGACATCGAGCACCTGCACCGGGTCTGCCGCCGGATCCGCGAGCGCGGCGGCACCGTGCTCTACGTCTCCCACCGGCTGGCCGAGATCGAGGCGCTGACCGACCGGGTGATCGTGATGCGCGACGGCGCCGTGGTCGAGACGATGCCGACCGCGGGGACGCCGCGCGAGGCGCTGATCGCCGCGATCACCGGCAAGGGCGCCGGCGGGAGCGAGGCGCGGCGCGCCCGCCGGGAGCGGCAGATCGGCGAGCCGCTGCTGACCGTGCGCGGCATCGGCGACGGCGAGACGGTGCACGGGATCGACCTCGAGGTCCGGGCCGGGGAGATCGTCGGCGTCGGCGGCCTGGTCGGCTCCGGCCGCACCGAGCTGGTGCGGATGATCTTCGGCGCCGACGGCAAGCGCGAAGGCGAGGTGCTCGTGCGCGGCCGCCCGACCCGGATCGGCTCGCCCAGCGCGGCGCTCGCGGCCGGGCTGGCCCTGCTCCCCGAGGACCGGCGCCACGAGGGGATCCAGCCCGACTTCAGCCTCCGCGAGAACGTCACGCTCTCCTCGCTCGGCGAGGTCTGCGTGCCGCACACGCCGTTCCCGGGCCGCCGCCGCGAGCGGGCCGCGACCCAGCGCCTGATCGAGCGGCTGGGGATCCGCAGCCGCGGCACCGAGCAGCCGGTCCGCGAGCTCTCCGGAGGCAACCAGCAGAAGGCGGTGCTGGCCCGCTGCCTGCAGCACGGGGCCGACGTCTTCATCTTCGACGAGCCGACCGCCGGCATCGACGTCGAGGCGAAGGCCGAGATCTACGACCTGATCGAAGCCCTCGCCGGCGAAGGCAAGGGCATCGTCTTCATCTCCTCGGAGTTCTCCGAGATGCTCGCGGTCTGCGACCGCATCGTCGTCCTCCGCGAGGGCCGGTTCGCCGGCGAGCTGGAGGGCGAGGAGGTCAACGAGCGGGCGATCGTCGAGCTCTGCTACGCGCACGAGCCCGCCGCCGGCCGGGCCGCGCCAGCCGGCTAGAGCCCCTTGGCCTCGATCACGACCTCGCCGTCCTCGACGCTGACCGGACAGGTCACGAGGCGGGACTTGGCGGTGTCGAAGAGCGCCTTGCCGGTGTTGAGGTCGAACTCCCAGCCGTGCCAGGGGCAGCGCAGCACCGAGCCCTCGAGGCCGTACTGGTACTCGCCGGGCGCCGAGGGGACCATCGTGCCGCTCCAGCGACCGGTGCAGATCGGGGCTCCGTGGTGGGGGCAGCTGTTGCGGACGGCGCGCAGGCTGCCGTCCTCGAAATGGAAGACCCCGACGCTGCGCCTGCCGACCTCGACGATCCGCACCTCGCCGCGGGGGAACTCCTCGATCGGCCCGAGCACGTGCTTGCTCACCGTTGTCTCCTCTCTACGCTGGGCTGTCGCTCGCCTTGCACCAACTAAGGGTATATGATAATCATAGTTATGCGAGCGAGAGATTCGGCGAAAGGACTACCGCCATGCCCCTGATCGACTGCGACGTACACCCGCTGCTCCCCGACGGCGGCCAGAGCCTGATGGAGCACCTGCCCGGCGACATGCGCGAGCGTCTGGCGACGCGCACGCTCGCCCTCGGCGACCCGCTTCCCCCGTCGCGCTTCCCCCACCCGGGCGGAGCGATCCTGCGCGCCGAGTCGACGCCGCCGGGAGGGACGCTGCCCGGCTCGGACCCCGGGTTCGTCCGCACCGACCTGCTCGACCGCACCGACGCGACCGCGGCGATCCTGTTCCCCCTGCAAGGTGCGCAGACCGGCTCCTGGGCCAATCCGGCCGAGGCGGTCGCGCTGGCCTCTGCCTTCAACGACTACATGATCGCCAACTGGCTCGCGGCCGACGACCGCTTCCGGCTGGCGATGGTCGTCGCCCCGCAGGACCCGGTTGCCGGCGCCGCCGAGGTGCGCCGGGTGGGCGCCACGGAGAACGTGGCCGGGGTCTGGCTGCCGGTGCTGAACGTGCTCGCCGGCAACCGCTACTACCACCCGGTCTACGAGGCCGCCAATGAGCTCGGCCTGCCGATCGTCTTCCACCCCTGGGGGGCGGAGGCGATGTTCCAGGGGACCCCGGCTTTCGCCGGCGGCATCCCGACCACCTACGCCGAGCGTTTCGTCGACCTCCCCCAGATCGCCCAGTCCAACCTCGTCAGCCTGATCTTCGAGGGCATCCCCGAGAAGTTCCCCAACCTCAACTTCGTCTTCTCGGAGTACGGCTGGACCTGGCTGGCCTCGCTGCTGTGGCGGATGGACGCGACCTGGAAAGCGACCCGGGTGGAGACGCCGTGGGTGAAACAGGCGCCCAGCGACTACGTGCGCCAGCGCTTCCGCTTCTCGAGCCAGCCGATGGACGAGCCCGAGCACCAGAAGCGCCACATCGCCGAGATCGCCGAGATGCTCCACGCCAAGGAGACGCTGATGTTCAGCAGCGACTACCCGCACTGGGACAGCGACGACGTCACCCGCGTCGCCAAGGTCCTGCCGGAGGAGATTCGCGACGACGTGATGTTCAAGAACGCGGCAGCCGTCTACAAGATCCCCGCCCCCGTGGCGGCGGCCGCCTAGCGAGGAAGGGAACGATGGCGAGCTCCGAGCCAAGCACCGCGCCCTCGTCCGCCGAGGACTGGATCCTCGGGGTCGACGTCGGCGGCACCTTCACCGACGGCATCCTGGTCGGTGCCCGCAGCGGCGAGGTCCGCCGCGCCAAGGTCCCGACGACGCCGGAGGACCAGTCCGTCGGCACGCTCCAGACGCTCCCGGGCGTCGACCTCGAGCCGAGCGAGCTGGCGAAGTTCTGCCACGGCACCACGGTCGGGATCAACGCGCTGCTGCAGCGCCGCGGCGCCAAGGTCGGCCTGCTCTGCACCGAGGGGATGCGCGACATGCTCGACGTGGGCCAGTTCACGCGCGCGCCGGAGGGGCTCTACGACCCGCTCTGGACGCGGCCGCACCAGGAGCGGCCGATCGTCCACCGCCGCCACATCCGCGAGATCACCGCCCGCACCCTGTTCGACGGCTCCACCCACGTCGCGTTCGACGAGGACCAGGTCCGCGCCGAGCTCGAGTTCCTCCGCGACGAGGGGGTGGAGGCGGTCGGGGTCTGCCTCCTGCACGCCTACACGGACCTCTCCCACGAGGAACGGGTGATCGAGCTGGCCCGCGAGATCATGCCCGACGCCTACCTGCAGTCCTCGCGGGTCCGCCCGGTGGTCGGCGAGTACACGCGCACGACCGCGATCGCCCTCGACGCCTACACGGGCCCGGTCGTCACCAAGTACCTGCAGCGCCTCGACGACCGCCTCCGCGGCGCCGGCTACGAGTCGCCGGCGGTGATCATGCAGATGAACGGCGGCGTCCGCACCCTGACCCGGACGATCGAGAGCTTCCCCGCCTACACGATGCTCTCCGGCCCGGTCGCCGGCGTGCTCGGCGCCGAGTACTACGGGCGCGAGTTCGCCGACGCCGAAAACCTGGTCTGCGTCGACATCGGTGGGACCAGCACCGACCTCGGCCTGGTGCTCGACGGCGAAGCGCAGACGGTCAACGACTGGGAGGCCGAGTGGCGGCTCTCGCTCGGCGTGCCGGCGGTCGACGTGCGCAGTATCGGAGCCGGCGGCGGCAGCATCGTCCAGACCGACGAGATGGGCACCCTGCGGGTCGGCCCGGAGAGCGCCGGGGCCGAGCCCGGCCCGGTCTGTTACGGCCGCGGCGGCACCGAGCCGACGATCACCGATGCTCACACGCTGCTCGGCACGGTGCGCTCGGAGTCCTTCCTCGGCGGCCGCATGGAGCTCGACACCGAGGGCGCCAGGAAGGCGATCGAGGACCTGGCCGGGCGCCTCGACATGGACCCGATGCGGCTGGCGGCGGGCGCCGTGCAGCTGATGAACGCCAACATCGAGACCGAGATCAGCAAGCTCGTCTTCGAGCGCGGCGTCGACGTCCGCACCCTCTCGCTGCTCTCCTACGGCGGCGCCGGCTCGCTGCACGCGGTCGAGGTCGCCCGCATGACCGGGATCTCGGAGGTGATCGTGCCGCTGATGGCCGGCGGCTTCAGCGCCTTCGGGCTGGCCACCGCGCCGCCCAAGGTGGAGCGGGCGGTCTCCCGCGTGGTCTCGCTCGAGGACTCGGTGATCGGCGAGCTCGGCGAGCGCTTCGAGGAGCTCGAGCGCGAGGTCCTCGCCGACCTCGAGGCCGAGGGCGTCAGCCCCGACGAGATCGAGATCACCCGCTCGATCTCCGCGATGTACACGGGACAGGGAATCTCCAACGACCTCGAGCTCGACGGCTGGCCCCTCACCCCGGAGGTGATCGAGCGCTGGAAGCGGCGCTTCGACGAGCTCTACGATCGCCTCTACGGCTACTCGGCTCCCGAGATGGGGATCACGGTCAGCACCGTGACCGTCGGCGGCGTCGGCACGCGGATCCCGCTGACCATGCCGGAGCTCGAAGAGGGCGGGGAGTCGCCACCAGCCGAGGCGCTGACCGGCCGCCACGTCGTCCACTTCGGCGGCACTCCCTCGGAGGCCGGGTTCTACGCCCGCGAAGGCCTGCGGGCGGGCAACCGGATCGCCGGGCCGGCGGTGATCGAGGACGAGATGACGACGATCGCGGTGCCGGACGGCACCGAGGCGTCGATCGACCGCTACGGCAACGTGAAGATCCGACTGGAGACGAGCACCGATGAGTGAGATGACCACCGCCAGGCAGGTCGAGGAAGAGTTCGGGATCGACCTGATCACCGCCGAGACGATCCGCGCCGGACTCGTCGAGGTGACCCGCCACATGCACCGCACCCTCTCGCGGGGCGGCTTCTCGAACGTCGTCCGCGAGCTGTTCGACTTCGCCGTCTGCGTCCACCTGCTCGAGGAGCAGGGGACGGAAATGGTCTCGGTGACGGAGGGCTGCACGCACTTCGCCTTCACGCAACCGCACATGGCGAACTTCATCGTCGACGAGTGGGGGATGGACAACCTCGGGCCGGGCGACACGATCGTCTGCAACGACCCCTGGCGCGGCTCGATCCACCTCCCGGACGTCAACCTCTTCCGCCCGGTCTTCTGGGAGGGCGAGCCGATCTTCATGCTCAGCGACGCCTCCCACCTGCTCGACATCGGCGGGCCGGTGCCGGGCGGGTTCAACAACAAAGCCGAGGACTTCTTCTCCGAGGGCCTGCGGATCCCGCCGACCCTGATCACCTCCGGGGACAAGCCGGTCCGCTCGACGATCAATCTGATCCTCGAGAACTCGCGCACCCCGCTGCACAACCTCGGTGACCTGCGGGCCCTGTTCGGGACGATGAAGGTCGGGGAGTCGCGACTGCACCGGCTGCTGCAGACCTACGGGCCCGAGACCGTGATCGCCGCCTCCCACTACACGCTCGACCTCGCCGAGCGGCGGATGAGGCGGGCGATCGAACGGATCGACGACGGCGTCTACGAGGCCGAGGAGTGGGTCGACGACGACGGGATCAACGAGGACCCGGTGCGCCTCGCCCTCAGCGGCCGGGTCGCCGGCTCCCACATCGAGCTCGACTTCACCGGCAGCGACCCGCAGCCGCTGGGCTCGCTGAC
The DNA here is from genome assembly GCA_966211075.1 of uncultured bacterium. Lineage (GTDB taxonomy): Bacteria > Actinomycetota > Thermoleophilia > Solirubrobacterales > 70-9 > VAYN01. The sequence continues at coordinate 10,812 of CBIHMQ010000007.1, read as the reverse complement.
CACCTGCTGGGAGGAGACGGCGCGGGTTCTGATCGGGGCGAAGATGACGCTCGACCCCAACCACCCGATGAACAGCGGCGCGATGCGGCCGCTGCACGTGCTCGCCCCGGCGGGGACGGTGGTGATGGGCACGCCGCCGACCAGCAACAGCCAGCACGCCGAGCTCGCGACCAAGATCGCGCCGCTCTCCCAGCAGCTGTTCGGCCGTATGGTCCCCGAGAAGGCCGTCGGCGCCGACGGCGGCACCTCCTCCGGCTACGTCTTCGGCGGCATCGACCAGCGGCCCGGCCGCGAGGGCCTGCCGTTCGGCGGCGTGATCTGCCTCGGCCTCGGCTGGGGTGGCACCTGGAGCCAGGACGGGATCAGCTTCTGCCCGTCGCCGATCTGGGGGATCACCTCGCCGACGATCGAGCTGATGGAGCGCGACATCCCGGTGATCTTCCGCTCGATGAACGCCCAGATCGACTCTGCCGGCGCCGGCAAGTACCGCGCCGGGTACGCCAACACCCTGCTGCTGGAGCCGACCGAAGGATCGCTGTTCGTGACCATGAACCTCGACTCGGGGCGCTTCACCCGCGCCGCCGCGCAGGGCGGGGGGGACGGCATGACCTCGTTCATCTTCCGGGTCGAGATGGGCGCGGACGGCCGCATCCCCCAGGCCCACGGGGTGATCCCGATGGAGTTCCTGAAGCCGCTCGCCGGCCGCTTCGACGAGGCGGGCCTGCCCGACCCCGAAGGGGAGTGGGCGCGCGGCACCGAGTTCCGCACCACCAAGGTCAACAACCTGCCGTTGAGCAAGGGCGACGTGCTGCTGGTCGTCCCGGCCGGCGGCGGCGGCTACGGCGACCCGCTCGAGCGCGACCCGGAGGAAGTGAGGCTCGACGTCTGGAACGAGAAACTCTCGCTTCCCGCGGCTCGCGACGTCTACGGGGTCGTCGTCGCGGAGGGCTCGGAGACGGTCGACGCCGAGGCGACCGCGGCACGGCGCGAGGAGTTGCGCGGGGCCCGGGCCGACAGCGGCGGGCCGCCGGTGCCGGCGTCCGGGATCGAACCCTGGCCGCGGACGCTCGAGGAGCTCGCGAAGCTCTCCACCACGACCCAGCCGGCCGCCGCAACGCCGGTGGCGCGCTGATGAGCTGGGCAGCGCGGTACATCCAGGGCGCGCCGCCGGCGGAGCCCGAGGTCCCGCGCGAGCGGATCGAGGGCGTCACCTGCGAGAAGTGCGGCGGCACCGAGATCCAGCGTTACCCGGTCTCCTGCGTGCACGGCGCCCGGATCGCGACCAAGTGCCAGGGCTGCCTGCACATCGTCGCGATCGAGCGGCCGAGCGCCGAGGACATGTGGCCCCCGTTCCGCTCGGCGACCTACGAGTGGGACGCCTCGCTCTCCGAGCGCGCGGCGCGGGCCTTCGACACCGAGAAGGAGGGTTGAGATGCTCGAGTCCAAGGTGGCCCTGATCACCGGCAGCGGCCGCGGGATCGGCCAGGTCACCGCCGTCGAGATGACCAAGCGGGGCGCCAAGGGAGTCGCCGTCACCGATGTCGACCGCGAGGGCGGCGAGGAGACGGTGCGCCTGGTCCGCGAGGCGGGGGGCGACGCCGAGTTCTTCGAGTGCGACCTGCGCGACTCGGCGGCGATCGAGCGGCTGATGCCGGCCGTCGCCGAGCGCTTCGGCGGGATCGACATCCTTCACAACAACGCCGGCCTGCAGGAGACGACGCTGACCGACAAGTCGGAGGTCCACACCCTCTCCGAGGAGGTCTGGGACGCGATCGTCGACGTCAACCTCAAGGCGATGTGGCTGGCGACGAAATTCGCGACCCCGTACCTGCGCGAGTCCGACGGCGGCGCGATCGTCAACTGTTCCTCGTTGAGCGGCCTCGTCGCCTTCCCGATGGGCCCGGCCTACTCGGCCTCGAAGGGCGGTGTGCTGACCCTGACCCAGGCGACGGCGCTGGACCTGGCCGAGTTCGGGATCAGGTGCAACTGCTATTCGCCGGGCATCATCGACACGCCGATGAGCCAGAAATACATGGAGATGGCGCCCGACCGCGACGCCGCCGAACGCTCCCTGACGCGCTCGCACCTGGTGCCGCGGCTCGGCGAGCCGATCGAGATCGCCCGGTTGGTCTGCTTCCTCGCATCCGACGACGCCGCCTTCGTGAACGGCGCCAACTACGTGATCGACGGCGGCTCGCTGGCCTGGCGCGGCACCCGGGACTGAGGGGCGGCGATGGCTGAGGACCCCCTCCGCCTCGGCCTCCTGATCAGCATCCAGGACCCGGCCGACTCCCGCTTCGACCACGAGACGCTCTACGCGGCGACGATCGAGGGGGCGCGGGAAGCCGAGCGGCTCGGCTACCACTGGGTAAACGCGGCCGAGCACCACGTCACCGCCGACGGCTACCTGCCGGCTCCGCTGACCCTGCTGGCGGCGATCGCGGCGGCGACCGAGAGCATCCGGCTCTCGACCGGGATGCTGGTCCTGACCCTGCACCACCCTCTGGTGATCGCCGAGCAGGCGGCGGTGGTCGACGTCATCAGCCGCGGCCGGCTCACCCTGGGGATCGCCTCCGGCTACCGGGAGGTCGAGTTCGAGGCGCTCGGCCAGCGGTTCGAGGGACGCGCCCGCCGCTTCAAAGAGCAGCTGGAGATCATGGTCGAGGCCTGGAAGGGGGAGCCGTTCAGCTACCGCGGCGAGTTCTTCGAGATCCCCGAGGTGACGGTCGCGCCGCGGCCGGTGCAGCGGCCGCACCCGCCGCTCTGGCTGGGCGGCTTCGGCGACGTCGCCCTGACCCGCGCCGCCCGCTGGGGATCCCCCTGCTTCCCCGGCGGCACGACGGAAATCGCCAACGTGGAGAAGCTCTACGACCGCTACCGGGAGCTGGCCGCGGCCAAGGACCTGGCGGACTCGGGCCTGCTCCTGCAGCGTTTCTCGGTTGTCGCCGAGACCACCGAGCAGGCCCGGGAACTGGCGATGCCCGGCCTCCGCTACACGCTCGAGCAGTACAAGGCGTGGGGGCGGCCAGTCGAAGTCGAGGAGTTCCTCAGCGACTGGGACCGGCTCGACGACACCGTGATCGTCGGCGACGAAGAGCACTGCGCGGAGCTGATCTCGCGCTACCGGGAGCTCGGGGTCTCCGACCTGATGCTGCAGTTCCAGCTGCCGCTGACCGATCCGGAGGTGGCGCGCGAGTCGATGCACCGCTTCCGCGCGGCTGCCGACCGCGGTTAGGGGCGGCGCTTGATCAAGTTCTACGCGATGCTCACCCGCCGCGCCGACCTCACCAACGAGCGGTTCAGCGAGCACTGGCGCACCGTGCATCGCGAGCTGGCCGTGAAAATTCGGCGCACCCGCCGCTACGCCCAGTCCCACGGCATCGAAGAGAGACTGGCCGGCCTGCGGTCGGCGGCCTGGGACGGCGTCGCCGAGGTCTGGCTCGACGACCTCGCGGCCGCGTCCCGCTCAGACCCCGACCTCGAGCGCTACGCGAAGCCGGATGAGCCCAACTTCCTCGCCCCGGACGGCATCCCGCAGATCTGCGCCGAGCACCGTGTGGTCGTCCCGCCGCCCGAGGACGGCGTCAAGGCGCTGGTGTTCGGCGACCGCCGCGACCCCTCGACCGACCTGGAGCGCTGGTGGGAGGCCGCGGCCTCCATCGGCGACCTCTGCGACGACCCCGCCGGCCTCGCCGCCGCCGTGGCGCTGCCCGAGGCAGGGCCCGCGCCCCACGACGCCGTCCTCGAGCTCTGGTGGCGCGACCTACCGGCGCTGCGCACGGACTGGGAGCGCAACGGCGCCGCCATTCTCGACCGTCTGGGCGATCTCGTCGACGTGGACCGCGCGGTCGGCTGGGTTGGGGAGGAACTCCGGGTCACCTGGCCCGGCCCCCTGCCCGGAACCTCGTAGGCGGCGGCCGCGGCCGTCCGACGGCCGGCGCTCGATATATACGCTGTGCCGGTGGCGGGGGTGATCCGAGGCTTGGCGTCGCGACTCGCGGTCAGGCTTCGGCTTGCCGCTTGCCTTGCCGTGTGCGCCTTCGCGCCGGGTGCCAGCGCCGCCGCGGCGGCGGAGGCGCCGCCGTTCGTCGCCACCGGGCCGGTGGAATCCATCACCGAGACCTCGGCCAGGCTGAACGGGAAAATCTATCCCGAAGGCAGCGACATCACGGAATGTCGCTTCGAGTACGGCCGGACCGGCACCTACGGCTCGCAGGCGAGTTGCGCAACCCTGCCGCCAGCGACCGAAGCGGCGGCCGGGGTCGATGCCAGCATCACGAACCTTTCGCCAGGCACCACGTACCACGTCCGCCTCGTCGCCCGCAACGCGAACGGCATCGGCGTCACGCCGGACAGCACCTTTACGACGAGCGGCGGCTGCCCCGGCGCTGACGCCGCTGGCTGTGGGCCCGTCGATCCAGGCGGAGGCGACGGCGGCCCGCAGCCGGCCGCGCCGTCCCCGCCCCCGAATGGCCCGAGCTCGCCGCCGGCCGAGAGCGGCTGCCCGACCCTGAAGCTGATCGGCGTTCGCGGCTCCGGCGAGCCGCAGGGGCTCGGCAGACCTGTCGGCGCCTTCGCCCGGGCCCTGGCGGGTGAGCTGGGCATGCAGCCCGACGACGGCAACTTCGGCATCAACAGGCTCTTCTACCCCGCCAAGCCGGTCGACGTTCCAAAGCACACCGGCAACGACTTCGGGCCCATCGACCTCGAAAGGGCTTGGACGAAGCGGATGTTCGGCACCCCGTACGACCACAGCGTTGAGGACGGGGTTCGGAGCCTCGTCGACGCTCTGCGTCTGGACCCCTGCGGAGCCGAGACGCGCTACGTGCTCGCCGGGTACTCACAGGGTGCGGACGTGATCGGCGACGCGCTCGAGAACCACAAGATCGGTTGGTACCGTTCGCGCATCGTGGCCACGGTCCTGTTCGGAGACCCGATGTTCGACGCGCGGCTGAGGGACGCTCGTTTCTACGGCAGCACCAGGAAGCGCGGCCTCCTCACCAAGCTGGGCTCACGCCGGCAAGACAGTTTCGAGGGCTATCACGTGCTCAGTTTCTGCCGCCGCACCGACCCGTTCTGCCAGAGCAATATCTCAGCCCTTCTGCACGGCAGAACCGCTGGCCACGAGCACTATCAGGACCAGGAGGCCAAGCAGGCTGCCACTCTCGTCGCCGCTGCCTGGCGACGATAAAGCGTCATTCGCGTCCCCGACCCGGACGGCACGAGGTGTACTTCGCACCAGAGGCTTTCCGGGCAGATGGCCGCCACCCACTAGACGAGGTCAGCTACTTGAGGATCCCGCTGCTGTCCCAGTCCTCAGGGGCAGCCCAATCCTCCTCGAGATGGGCGCGAACCGTTTCGAAGAAGTCCAGGATGGCCGGAGGGTGCAGCGGCTTCAGCCCGATCCCGTCGCGCCGGCGGATCTTGCGGTCGACGTTCTGAGATCGACGCCAGACATAGATGCGATCGATAGGCGATCCGAACACGTCGACTTGGTCGAGATTCAGCTTCAGGTACTCCGAAACCACCACATACAGGCAGCGGGGGAAACCCCGCTTTATGTTGGTGGCGAGGATTTCCGACTCGATGTATCTTGGCCGGTCAAGGTAGGTCTTACACTCCACCGCCACCGCCGGGACGTAAATGGTCTTCGTCACGGCGTCCAGCTCGGTCGACAGCTGGCTGGTGATTTCCTTGCCGATTACGAAGTCCAGGTTCCCGGTCGGGTACCGGGGCGTCGGCATTTTGCTGAAGGAAGCGAAATTAGGTGCGGTGAAGTAAAGCCGCTGATAGACAGGGTGGTGTCCCACGGCGATATCCCCCTCATACCGCTCCAGCACAGGGCGAAAGAGATAGCCGCAAAACTCCTCCAGCGCGGAGGGTTGCAACGCGCCCCTGCTATCGAAGACATCGACCCTGTCCGCATCGAGCAGATCGCGGTGCCCGGAGTAAAGTTCCGCTTGCTGACGAACATACTCTTCGGGGTCGGCAGCGTCATATCGGATGTGTTCCGCGGCATTCCGCCAATCGAGGTAGCTGCGCGCAACCTCCTCGATAACTGCGAGATGCACTCCACCATCGGTCAACTTCTTATGCACGTTCGACCCGTGCGGATGGCGGGGGTCCAGCGTTACCTCGGTTCCAAGGATGTCAGGCAATGGACTCACTGAGGCCGGACGCGGCGCCGACGTTTTGCCGTGTCAGCTCGCGTAGCAACTCACGCCCGAGGGTCGGCGGAACGGCGTTGCCGATCTGGTTGTACTGGCCGAGGTGTTTCTCCGCGTGCCGTCCCTCCCGGGTCAACAGTTTGTTGCTGACGACGGTGGGCTTGCCCCTGAAGACGTAGCGGTCGGGAAAGGTTTGGATCCGTGCCCCCTCCCGCGGGGTGAAGTTGCGATTCAACTCAGGGTGAATGAAGTTCGCGTAAAAGCTTGCGGCCAGGGTATGGCACGGCCTGTCCCAGAACATGCGCCGATTGTTCTGGTCGTAGGTGGAAGACGGGCCGTTACTGGGGCGCAGACGCGCGGTTGGCACCAGCTCTGGGTCGGTGACGTGGCTCTGCGATTGTCCGGGCATGATCTGTTCAAACCTCTTGACCACCCTGGGCGAGTGCCGCATCGGCACGTGGTTGTAGAGATCAGCCGATGCCCCGCTCCGCATCTCCCGTTGGTAGTCGTTCATCGGTGGGCCCTCGTAGTCGACGGAAGGGTCCCGGTGTCCGACGTCGACCACGGGGAGGTCGGAGATGGCGTCGCGAACCGTAAGGACAGGCAGGAGCGGGCGAAGGAGTTCCGGTGAGTCTCCGTGCGTAGCGGGGATCTCGTCCGGCAAGCTGTCATCGCTGGAACCAACGAAGAACACCCGGCGTCTGATCTGAGGCACGCCGAAGCGCTCCGCTTCTAGGACGTAACGCTGGACGAAGTAACCGAGGCCGCGAAGCTCCTCTTCAACAATCTCTGCCACCCGGTGCCCATCCGCCGTTTTTGCACGCAGGATGCCGGGAACATTCTCCATGACGATGAGTCGTGGCTCCAGGACGCGGGCCACTCTCACAAACTCCCTGAACAGACTGTTCCGCGGGTCCTTCGGGTCCTTGGTGGCGGGTCCCGCATGCGAAAAGCCCTGACACGGCGGACCCCCGATCAGAAGATCTGGCTCCGACTGCAGCTCCCGGCGGACCCAATCGTCGGAAAGCTCCCGCAGGTCCGCTCGGTGGATCCGCGTGTCAGGATGATTCAGCTCGAGGGTTTCACAGGCCCAGTCGTCGATCTCGATCGCTTGGGCGATTTCATATCCCGCTTCTTCGGCACCCAGGGAAAAACCTCCGGCGCCAGCGAAAAGATCGACCGCGACAGGCATCGGCGGAGGATATAGGCGAGCGATGACGCACCTGCCCCGGGATATCTCCTTGTTCGTGTGCGTTTCTACCTGATCGGGGGGTCGAAGTCGCCAGGATGTCTCCGACGGGATTGGGGGGTCGGCCCCGCGGCAAAATCCCTGCAATCGTGCGTTTCTCGAGGCGGCGCGGCTGGTCGCGGCGGCCGCGGCCGCGCTTGACTGAGGGCCGGGATTGAGTACGTTCCGCCAGCGAAGCGCCGGGTGTCCCCCGGCCCCACCGATCGGCAGTCAGGAGGAAGGAGTCGACGTGGACCTGACCCTCAACGAGCACGAGCGGGCCTTTCGAGACGAGCTGGAAACGTGGTTGGCGGACAACCACCCCGGCCAGCCTCCGGCCGACGAGGACGAGGCGTTCGAGTTCTCGCGAAGCTGGCAGCGGGCCCTGCACGCGGCGGGCTACGCGGGGATCGCCTGGCCCGAGGAGTTCGGGGGTCGCGGCGCGACGCTGATCGAGCAGGCGATCTACAACCAGGTCACCGCGAAGGCCGCGGTTCCACCCCCGGCGAACTTCCAGGGGATCAACAACGCCGGGCCGGCGATCATCCTCCACGGAACGAACCATCAGCGCGAGCGTTACCTACCACCGATCCTCTCCGCGGATGAGATTTGGTGTCAGGGGTTCTCGGAGCCGGAGGCGGGTTCGGACCTCGCCGCGCTGAAGTGCCGTGCGGTGAAGGTCGACGGCGGTTGGAGGCTCTCGGGCCAGAAGATCTGGACCAGTGACGGTCACCGTGCCCAGATGTGCATCGTCCTCGCGCGGAGCAACCCCGACGTCCCGAAGCACAAGGGGATCACCTACTTCCTGATGGAGATGGATCAGCCCGGCGTCGAGCTGCGGCGGATCCGTCAAATCGACGGTGACAGTCACTTCAACGAGATGTTCCTCGACGACGCCTACGTTGCCGACGAGGACGTTCTCGGGGCGGTCGGCAACGGTTGGAACGTCGCGATCACGACCCTGATGCACGAGCGCGCCGGGGTCGGCGTGACCTTCTCCGCGCAGGCCCGGAGGACGCTCGACGCGATCGTCGCGCGCCTCCGCGACCGGGGTGGGGCGGACGCTCACGTCAGGGCTGGCCCGGCTGTACCTGGAGACGGAAGCGCTTCACCTCAACGTGATGCGCGGCCTCTCGGCGCAGATGCGCGGCGAGGCCGGGCCGGAGGGGTCGCTCACCAAGTGGCAGTTCTCTGAGGTGGCGCAGGGCCTGGCCAAGCTGGCGGCGGACTGCTTCCCGGCCGACTCGATCGCGCTGGACCAGGAGTGGGGCCATGCCCTGGTGCGGTCCCTCGGCTGGTCGATCGAGGGCGGGTCGAACGAGATCCAGAAGAACATCATCGCCGAGCGGATGCTGGGCCTGCCGCGGATGCGGTGAGGCGGCGAACGCCGATCGAGCCAGGAGGCAAGAAGTGAACTTCGAGTTGAGCGAGGACCAGAACGAGATCAAGGCGACCGCGCGCGATCTGCTCACCACCCGGTTCAAGCCGGAGCGACTGCGCGAGCTCGCCGAGGCCGAGACCTATGACGACGCGGTGATGACCGAGGTGATCGAGCTCGGCTGGCCGGCGATCGCGGTGCCCGAGGAGGATGGCGGCGTCGGGCACCTGGCGCTGATGGTCGACGACCTCGACGAGACCTACGCGCGCCTGCGCGAGGCGAGCGTGCGGTTCGTCAACCCCCCGGTGGAAATCGACGCGGGGGCGAACCGCGGCGCGAGAGCCTGCTACCTGCGCGATCCCGACGGGATCACGATCGAGCTGGTCCAGCCGGCCCCGGGCCCCCGGTGATCGGCTTGGATGCCCCGGCGACCCGATCTGCCACCTTCAAGCAATCCCACGAGCGACTCGATGCCGAGGTGAGGGAGCTGGCGGCCGAGATCGCGACGATGGATCCCTTCGCGCTCGCCATGGTCAAGCGCGCCGTCAACCAGACGATGGACGTGATCGGCCAGCGCTACCTCGTCAACCGCTTCCAGGAGCTGATGATCGCCTTCGACATGGAGCGCGTCCACGAGGCCGCCAACCGCGGGAAGACGTAACTCGAGGAACCGCGGCCGAGCACTGGTCAAGATCGACTGCGGAACTTTTCGGCCCTCATAGGGACGGGAAAGTTCCTCAGAAATGTTTGGGCTGATTCCGTCTTGCGGCCGACCTGACGTCCCCGGCGTGGAATAGGGTGCCGCCGTCTTTTCCGACATCGACCGGGGGCCGAGACGAATGAAGATCCGCATGACCACTCGGGCGCGCCGCGCCGTCATCGCTCTATTTGCCGCGATCGCGACCCTGGTGCTGGGCGCCGGCTCCGCCTCCGCGTTCGCGCCGCTCGGCGTTCAGTACGGGGTCGGTCTGCCCGGGCCCAACTCCGGCCAGGTGACGGTGGCGAGTGGGATCGCGATCGGGCCGGAGGGGCAGATCGTCGTCGCGGACATGTCCAGCGTACGCATCGCCGTCTTCGACCAGGACGGCCGTTTCCTGCGCGCTTTCGGCAAGGACGTCTCGACCGCCAATCCCGGCGAAGGGCCCGAGGTCTGCACCACCGACTGCAAAGCGGGGACCACCGGCAGCGCCGCCGGTGAGCTTCAGTTCATCTGGGGCGTGGCCGCCGGCCCGGACGGGATCTACGTCGCCGAGCAGGGCAACGCGCGGATCTCGGTCTTCTCCTATGAGGGCCAGTTCCTGCGCGCCTTCGGCGCCGACGTCGGCGGGCCGGGGGTCGATGTCTGCACGTCGACCTGCCAGCCCGGCACGGCCGGCCCGCAGGGTGGCGAGCTCGCGATGCCGTTCGGAATCGCGCTGGACGCCGGCGGTCGGCTCTACGTCTCCAACGTCGGCAACGCGCGGGTGGAGGTGTTCGACGCGGCCACCGGCGCCTTCGCCTTCGCCTTCGGCAAGAACGTCGGCGGCGCCGGGGTAAACACCTGCGCGGTGGCCTGCCAAGCCGGCCTGACGGACGGAACGCCGGGGTCCCTCGGTGGCGCCTACGGCATCGCCGCCGGCCCGAACGGCGAGGTCTACGTGACCGACCTGGAAACGCGAGGGGTCCAGGTCTTCGGCTCGGCCGGGGAATACAGGAGAAGGTTCGGCGAGGCGGGCGCGGGCTCCGGCCAGTTCGCCGCCCCGTATTCGGTGGCCGTGGACGCTCAGGGAACCGCCTACGTCACCGACCTCGGACTCAACAGGCTTGCCGTCTTCGGCCCGGCCGGGGAGTTCCGTGCCGCCTACGGGAGGAACGTGCTGCCCGAACTGCCGCAGGGCGCGGAGGTCTGCACCATCGTCTGCGGCCCCGGTGAAGGGGGCGCAGGCGTCGGCGAGTTCCAGACCCCAATGGCGGTCGCAGCCGATTGCCGCGGCGCCGTCTACGCGGGAACGGTCGGCCGCGTCGACAAGTGGGGCGAGGCCGACCGTTCCCGCGTAGAC
>CBIHMQ010000006.1:0-23823 GCA_966211075.1 uncultured bacterium | reverse complement strand
CTCCGAGTGGTTCGTCGAGCCCGCCCAGTTCGGCTTCGCCGCCGCCGAGCTCGAGGCGGTCGCCGGCGGCACGCCGGAGGACAACGCCGCCGTCTCGCTGGCGGTGCTGGAGGGCCAGCAGGGGCCGCGCCGCGAGCTCGTCCTGCTCAACGCCGCCGCGGCGATCTACGTCGGCGGGCTTGCCGCCGACCTATCGGAGGGTCTCGAGAAGGCCGCGCGGGCGGTCGACTCGGGTGCCGCCCGCGACGTCCTCGAGCGGTTGATCGCCGCCACCGCCGCCCTTGGCGGCTGAACTGGGCCGCGACCATTAGGCTTCTGGAGGTTCAAGTGGGAATCATCGAGCAGCTGATCGACGGTGCCAGGCGTGGGGTGGAGGAACGCCGTGGCGCCCTGCCCCAGGAGGCCCTGGAGGCACGCCTCGGCGAGCGCGGCGAGGGTCGCCCCTTCAACGAGGCGCTGACCCGGCCCGGCCTCTCGCTGATCGCCGAGTTCAAGCGGCGCTCGCCCAGCCTCGGCGACATCGCCGCCGACGCGGTGGTCGCCGACCAGGTCCGCGCCTACGAGCGCGGCGGCGCCGCGGCGCTCTCCGTCCTCACCGACGAGCGCCACTTCGGCGGCTCGCTGGCCGACCTGCGCGAGGCCCGCGCCGCCTGCGACCTGCCGGTGATCCGCAAGGACTTCATCGTCGACCCCTACCAGCTCTACGAGGCAGCCCTGAACGGCGCCGACGCGGTGCTGCTGATCGTCCGCGCCCTCGGCGACCGGGACCTGCGTGACCTGCACGAGCGCGCCCGGGCACTCGACCTCGACTGCCTGGTCGAGGTCCATGACGCCCGCGAGCTGGAGCGGGCCCTGGAGGCGGGCGCCGAGGTGATCGGGATCAACAACCGCGACCTCGACCAGCAGCAGATCACTCTCGCCACCACCTTCGAGCTGATGCCCGACGTGCCGGCCGGCAAGACCGTCGTCGCCGAGAGCGGCATCTCCGGCCGCGAGCAGCTCGAAGAGCTGGAGCGGGTCGGCGTCGACGCGGTCCTGATCGGCGGCGCCCTGATGAACGCCACCGATCCCGAGGCGAAGACCCGGGAGCTGACCGGGGCCGACGAAGGCACCCGCGAGCACCTCTTCTAGGGGCCGGGGCGCCGGGCGCGCCTCTTTAGACAATCTTTCAAGAGCATTTATGGCTCGATCAACGCCTTGGTCGATCATCGACCCATGACCAAGACCCGAGGCTTCTTCCGCTCATCCTTTGGCGCCGCCCTGCTCGGTGGGGCCGTCGTCGCCGTGTTCGGCTGGATTGCCATCTCCGCCGGCTGGATCGAGTCCAGCGGCGACTCCACCACCACGGTCGCGGCGCCGGCGGCGGCGCCGATCGTCAGCGACTCCAGCGATGAAGGCTCGAACGTCGTCAACCAGATCTACAAGCGCGACGGCGGCGGCGTCGCCTTCATCGCCTCCGAGATGCCGCAGCAGGCACCTTCCGGGTTCTCGCCCTTCGGCGAACCGGAAGCGGAAGGCGGCGGTGAGGCAACCGGCTCGGGCTTCGTGATCGACGGTGAAGGACACATCCTCACCAACAACCACGTCGTCGAAGGGGCCGAAAAGATCTCGGTGAAACTGGGCGCCTCGGAGAGGTCCTACGACGCCGAAGTGGTCGGCGCCGATCCCGCCACGGACATCGCCCTGCTCAAGGTCGACGCCCCGAGCGCCCGGCTGCATCCGCTTCAGCTCGGCCGCTCCTCGGAGATGGAAGTGGGCGACCCGGTGGTCGCGATTGGCAACCCGTTCGGGCTCGACCGCACCGTCACCAGCGGCATCGTCTCCGCCCTGCAGCGGCAGATCCAGGCCCCCAACGGCTTCTCGATCGACAACGTGATCCAGACCGACGCGGCGATCAACCCCGGGAACTCCGGCGGCCCGCTGCTCAACGCCCGCGGCGAAGTGATCGGGATCAACTCCCAGATCGCCACCGGGGGGTCGGGCGGCGGCAACGTCGGGATCGGCTTCGCGATCCCGATCGACACGATCCGCGCCGAGATCCACCAGCTCGAAACCAAGGGCGAAGTCGAACACGCCTACCTCGGCATCGAAGGCGGCACGATCACCCCCGAGCTGGCCCGGGCCCTCAACCTCCCGGTCGAGAAAGGCGTGATCGTCCAGTCGGTCACCAAGGACGGCCCCGCCGAGAAGGCCGGCCTCGAAGGCGGCAACACCTCGGCGACGATCGACGGCGTCGAAGTCAGCCTCGGCGGCGACATCATCACCGAGGTCGACGGCAAGAAGGTCGCCGGCATGGACGAGGTGATCGCGGTCGTCAACGAAGCCGAGCCGGGCGACAAGATGGAGCTGAAGGTCGTCCGCGGCGACGAAGAGAAGACCGTCACCGTCACTCTCGGCGACCGTCCGGACTCCCTCGAAGGAACTTCTCCCGGCGAATAGGCTGGCGCGCTGCCTCCCGTAGTCTGGGGGCATGCGCGTCAAGTTCTGCGGGATCACCAACCTCGACGACGCCGCCGAGGCGGTGCGGCTGGGGGCCTGGGCGATCGGGCTGATCTACTTCGACGGCAGCCCTCGTCACGTCGAGCCCGGCGTCGCGGCGCGGATCTGCGCCGCCTACCGGCGCAAGTGCGAGATCGTCGGCGTCTTCGTCAACCCGACCCTGGACGAAGTCGACCGGGCGGTCGAGGACAGCGGCCTAACGATGGTGCAGCTGAACGGCGCCGAGGGCGCCTCCTTCTGCACCGAGGTCGCGCGGCGAACCGGCGCCAAGGTGATCAAGGCGGTCCACGTCGCCAGCGCCGCCGACATCCACGCCGCCGAGGCCTACCGGACCGACTTCCACCTCTTCGACCGCCGCGGTCGCGGCCTCTGGGGCGGCACCGGGGAAAGCTTCGACTGGGAGCTGCTGCGCGGGCACCGCTCCGAAGTGCCGGCCCTGCTGGCCGGCGGCCTGCGGCCCGACAACGTCGCCGCCGCGATCGCCGTTACCCATCCCTACGCCGTCGACGTCGCCAGCGGCGTCGAGAGCGCGCCCGGCCGCAAGGACCACGCGGCGATGACCGCCTTCTTCGAGGCCGCCCAGGCGGCAGCCCCGACCCCGGCCGGATGAGCGCGATCGAGGAGCGGTTTGGCCCCTATGGGGGCCGTTATGTACCGGAGACGCTGATTCCGGCGCTCGACGAGCTCGACGCGGCCTGGGCCGAGGCCCGCCAGGACGAAGCGTTCATCGCCCGGCTCACCCTGCTGCGCCGCGACTTCATCGGACGGCCGACGCCGCTCTACCTGGCCGAACGGCTCTCCGAGCGGGTCGGCTCGACCGTCTACCTGAAGCGCGAGGACCTCTGCCACACCGGCGCCCACAAGATCAACAACGCGCTTGGCCAGGCGCTGCTGGCGCAGCGGATGGGCAAGCCGCGGGTGATCGCCGAGACCGGCGCCGGCCAGCACGGGGTCGCCACCGCCGTCGCCTGCGCCCTGCTCGGGCTCGAGTGCGTCGTCTACATGGGCAGCGAGGACATCCGCCGCCAGGCGCCCAACGTCGAGCGGATGAGGCTGCTCGGCGCCGAGGTGGCGCCAGTCGAAGCGGGCGCTCGCACTCTCAAGGAGGCGGTCAGCGCCGCGATCCGCGACTGGGTCGCCAACGTCGCCGACACCCACTACGTGATCGGCTCGGCGGTCGGCCCAGCGCCCTATCCCGCCCTGGTCCGCGACCTGCAGCGCGTGATCGGCGAGGAGGCGCGCGCCCAGGCGCTCGAGGCCGAGGGCGCCCTGCCCAACCGGGTGATCGCCTGCGTCGGCGGCGGCTCCAACTCGATCGGGATCTTCGCGCCCTTCGTCGAGGACGCCGGGGTGGCGCTGATCGGCGTCGAGGGCGCCGGCGAGGGCGTCGAGAGCGGCCGCCACGGCGCCTCGCTGGGAGCGGGGGTGACCGGCGTCTTGCACGGCTCGCTCTCCTCGGTACTGGCCGACGAGGAGGGGCAGATCCTCGAGGCCCACTCGGTCTCGGCCGGGCTCGACTACCCGGGGTCGGGGCCGGAGCACGCTTATCTGCGGGACAGTGGGCGGGCGAGCTATGTGGCGATCGACGACGGGCGGGCGCTGGCCGCGTTCGGGGAGATGGCACGGCTCGAGGGGATCATCCCGGCGCTCGAGTCGAGCCACGCGATTGCCTGGCTGCTGGAGAACCCCGGTGCCGGTGATGGGTTCGACGTGCTGTGTCTCTCGGGGAGGGGGGACAAGGACATGGCGGAGGTTTCTGAGAGGGGAGCCGTGCCATGACTCCCCGTCGCAAAAGCGGGAGGCTCCGGTGAGCCATGGCACGGCTCCCCTGACGGAAGCGCCCGGCGATGAGCGGATTCTCGCCGCGTTCGAGGCGGCCCAGGGTGAAGGCCGCGCGGCGTTGATGCCGTACATGATGGCCGGGTATCCCGACCGGGAGACGTCGCTGGCCGTGGCTGCTGCGTATGTGGACTCCGGGGCCGATCTGATTGAGCTCGGGGTGCCGTTTTCCGATCCGCTCGCGGATGGGCCGACGATTCATGAAGCCGCGACCAAAGCCCTTGAGGCGGGGGCTACCTTGGCTACCGCTCTGGAGGTCTGTCGGTCGGTGGCGGACCGGGTGCCGGTGGTCTTCATGGTCTACTCGAACATGGTGCTCGCGCATGGCGGGGCCAGGGAGTTTGCGCGGCTGGCGGTGGCGGCTGGTGCGTCCGGGGCGATCGTGCCGGATTTGCCGCATGACGAGGCGGGGGAGGTGCGGGAGGCGTTCGCGGCGGTGGGGCTGGCTCTGGTGCCGCTGGTGGCGCCGCCGACGACGGCGGAGCGGCGGAAGGCGATCTGCGAGGACGCTCGGGGGTTCATCTACGTCGTCTCCACGGTGGGTACCACCGGCGAGCGGACCGAGGTGCCGCCGCAGCTGGCGGAGCTGGTCGCTGCCGTCAAGGAGGAGGCGGAGGTTCCGGTTGCGGTGGGGTTCGGGATCGGGACCGCGGCGCAGGCCGCCGAGGTGGGCCGGATCGCCGATGGGGTGATCGTCGGGAGCAGGCTGGTGCGGGCGGCCGGGGAGGGCGGATCAGCCGCCGGGGCCGCCGACGCGGTCGCCGAGTTCCTCGGCGAGGCGCGCGTCGCCCTCGCCGGGTAAAGTCCCCGCCGCAATGGGCATGGCAGTCACTCTCTTTTTGGCGCTGGCCGCGATGGTCGTCTCCTACGCCTTCGGGCAGGGCGGCCCGGTCGCCGGCCTCGTCTTCTTCACGGTGCTGCTGATCGGCGCCGTTCTGCGCGTCGTCCAGCCGCGCTAGGCGGCGCATCTCGGCGTCCTCGGTCGCTCGCGTGCGGAGCACGCCACGCTCCCTGCGTCCTTGACCTGCTTGCCAAGCGCGGCTGCACTAGGCCGCTCGGGTGGCCACTACCTCCAGGTACTCGGCCTCGAGCACCATCGCCCGGTCGCCGGCGGTGTTGTCGGCCTCCAGCATCGCCCGCAGGTCGTCGGCCAGCGCCGCTTCGCCCTCGGGCCCGACCCGTTCGAAGGCCGTCTGCATGGGACCGAAGTAGGTGCGGAAGAACTCGATGTAGTGCTCGGCGGAGCGGAACGGCTGGCGCGAGAGACGGGCCTCGACCCGGAGGTCCGTGATGCCGTCCCCGAGCAGTTCCCGCAGCCGCTCCTCGGTGCCCCAGAGCAGCGGCGAGTTGATCCCGGGCGGCGGGGGTGCGTGTCCGGAGATCGTTTTGAACATCGTCCCGACGCTGCCGGTCGGGGTCCAGTTGGCCATCCCGATGCGGCCGCCTGGTCTGACCACCCGCAGCAGCTCGGCCGCGGTCTTCTCCTGGTCGGGGGCGAACATCGCTCCGAAGATCGACATCGCCACGTCGAAGCTGGCGTCCTCGAAGGGCAGGGCCTGGGCGTCGGCCTCGACGAACTTGACGTCGAGCCGCTCGGCGGCGGCGCGTTCGCGGCCACGCTCCAGCAGGGCGGGAACGTAGTCGGCGCCGACCACGCCGCCCCAGGAGCGCCGCGCCGCCGCGATCGCCCCGTTGCCGCTGCCGCAGGCGACGTCGAGGACCTTCTCGTCGGGGACGATGTCCAGCGCTTCCGCGAGTCCCTCGCTGACGTTGTACACGAGGCTCGCGACCATCGCGAAGTCGCCCTTCGACCAGGTCTGCTGCTGGACCTCGGTGATTGCCTGAAGATCCGGTGCGTCGCTCATAACTCCTCCTCGTTCGGCTGGGGTTCGAACCTACCTCGTCGCACGGGTCTCGTCAGCTTTCTAAGCTGGGGGCGATGCGGATCGGAGTCCTCACCGGCGGCGGCGACTGTCCCGGCCTCAACGCCGTGATCAGGGCGGTCGTCCGCAAGGGAGTCGGCGAGTACGGGCACGAGTTCGTCGGCTACCGGGACGGCTGGCGCGGGCCGCTCGAGGACGACAGCCGGCAGCTCGGCGTGCCCGAGGTGCGCGGCATCCTGCCCCGCGGCGGCACCATCCTCGGCTCCTCGCGCACCAACCCCTTCGCGGTCGACGGCGGCCCGGAGCGGATCGCCGCCAACCTCACCGCGGCCGGCGTCGACGGCCTGATCGCGATCGGCGGCGAGGACACCCTCGGCGCCGCCTCGCGGCTGCACGCGGAGGCCGGCGTCAACGTCGTCGGGGTGCCGAAGACGATCGACAACGACCTCGGCGCCACCGACTACACCTTCGGCTTCGACACCGCGGTAAACATCGCGATGGAGGCGATCGACCGGCTCCACACCACCGCCGACAGCCACCACCGGGTGCTGATCGTCGAGGTGATGGGACGGAACGCCGGCTGGATCGCCTTCCACGCCGGCCTCGCCGGCGGCGCCAACGTGATCCTCATCCCCGAGCGCAAGTTCGACGTCGAGAAGGTCTGCGAGCTGGTCGGAAAACGCTTCGCCAGTCGCTTCGCGCCGATCGTCGTCGTCGCCGAGGGGGCCGAGCCGGTCGGTGGCATGCAGGTCGCCGACGGTGGCCAGACCGACGCCTTCGGACACACCCGCCTCGGCGGCGTCGGCCACTGGCTGGAGGGGGAGATCGAGCGGCGGACCGGCAAAGAGGCGCGGGCCACGGTGCTGGGCCACGTCCAGCGCGGCGGCACCCCGACCGCCTTCGACAGGGTCCTCGCGACCCGCTTCGGCCTGCACGCGATCGACGCCGCCAACGCCGGCCGCTGGGGGACGATGACGGCGCTGCGCGGCACCGACATCGAGCTGGTCGAGTTGAGCGAAGCCACCGCCGAGCTGAAGCTGGTCCCGGAGGAGCTCTACGCGGAGGCAGAAGTATTTTTCGGCTGAGGCGGGCCGGGCCGGTTCTCGCGGCGGTCGCGCTCCTCGGTCTCGGCGCCAGCGCCTGCGGGGCGGGCGAAGCGGACTCCGACGCGGACCTGCCGACGATCTTCGTGACGCCGCCGCTCTGCGCCGAGGCGGGGGTCGTGTACAGAGCCAATCCCCAGCCCGGGGGCGAACCGGTGACGCTCGTCTGCCTCGACCGCGTCGTCCACGGTCACCGCCTGGCGGCGATCGGCGCCGGCGCCCGCAAGGCCACCGAGACCTCGGCGGCGATCGCCTACGTCGGCGAGCCGGATTCCAAGTCGGTCGAGTTCTCGGCCCCGATCCTCGAAGCGGCGGGGATCGGCGCCGTCAGCGACGGCGACGGGGCGGCGGCGATGCGGAGGGTGCTGAACGCGGTCCGCGCCAGCGCCGGCGACGACGACCTGCGGGCGGCGGTGCTCGAGCAACTCGAAGGCGGCTAGCGCGCGGCTAGTAGATGCTGCCGAGCGCCTCGCTGAGGCGCGGGCGGCGGAACTCGTAGCCGAGCTCGAGGGCGCGCCTCGGTAGGACCCGCTGGCCGCCCTTGATCGCGGCGGCGAACTCGCTGCCGACCTTGAGGTCGAGGACGAAGCCGGGGACCGGCACCACCGCCGGCCGGTCCAGCGCCCGTCCCAGGGCATTCGAGAAGTCGCGGTTGGTGACCGGCTCGGGAGCGGTGGCGTTGACGACGCCGCTCACCGCGGGGTTGTCGAGCGCCCAGAGCAGGATCCCGACCTCGTCCTCGAGGTCGATCCAGGAGACGTACTGCCTGCCGCCCGCCAGCGGCCCGCCGACTCCGAGCTTGAACGGCACTTCGAGTTCGCCGAGCAGGCCCCCGTGGGCGTAGAGGACCTGTCCGCTGCGGACGATCGCCAGCCTCAGGCCGGCGGCCTCGGCCTCGCGCGCGGCCTGCTCCCACTCGCGACAGACCTCGGAATCGAAGCCCTCGCCGGGCCCGTCCGTCTCGTCGAGCTCGCGGTCGCCGCGGTCGCCGTAGTAGCCGACGGCCGACTGGCTGATCAGCACCGCCGGCTTCCGCTCCAGGCCGGCGATCGCCTGGACCAGGTTCTGGGTTCCGTTCCGGCGGCTCTCCATGATCCGCCGCTTCGCCTCCTCGGTCCAGCGCTGGTTGATCTTCTCGCCGACGAGGTTGACGACGCCCTCGACGCCCTCGAAGGCCTCGGCTTTGGGCCGTTCCAGGGTCGGCTCCCAACTGTGCCAGGTGACTCCGGGGGCGCGGCGCCGGCTCTTCTCCGGGTCGCGGGTCAGGCCGACGACGTCGTCACCGCGGTCCAGCAGGGCGTTGCAGAGGACGGACCCGATCGCGCCGCTGGCTCCGGTGACCAGGACCTTCACGGCGACCTCAGTCGGCCTCCACGGTGGCGAAGGTGCCGGTCTCCTCGTTGAGCCGGGCGATGCCGTCGCGCTTGGCCTCCTCGACGACGGCTTCGGCGACCTTCGGGGCTACGTCGCGGTTGAAGACGCTGGGGATGATGTAGTCCTCGGAGAGGTCGTCGTCGGTGACGACCTCGGCGATCCCCTTGGCGGCGGCCAGCTTCATCTCCTCGGTGATCTCGGGGGCCCCGGCGTCGAGGGCGCCGCGGAAGATGCCGGGGAAGGCGAGCACGTTGTTGATCTGGTTCGGGTAGTCGGAGCGGCCCGTGGCCATGATCCGCACGTAGGGCGCCGCGTCCTCGGGCATCACCTCGGGGGTCGGGTTGGCCATCGCGAAGACGATCGCGTCGTCATTCATCCGCTCCAGGTGCTGGGCGTCGATGATCCCCGGGCCGGAGAGGCCGATGAAGAGGTCCATGCCGTCGATCACGTCGGCCGGCTGGCCGCTCAACTTCTCGGGGTTCGAGTTCTCCGCGTACCAGCGCTTGATCCCGCTCATGGCGCCGGACTGGTAGTCCTCGCGCTCGGTCGAGAGCGCGCCCTGGCGGTCGCAGCCGACGACGTGGGTGACCCCGGAGGCGAGCATCATCTTCGTCACCGCTACCCCGGCGGCGCCGAGGCCAACCACCAGCACCCGCAGCTGCTCGATCGGCTTGCCGGTGATCTTCAGGGCGTTGAAGAGGGCGGCCATCGTCACCACCGCGGTGCCGTGCTGGTCGTCGTGGAAGACGGGGATGTCGAGCGACTCCTTGAGCCGGTCTTCGATCTCGAAGCAGCGCGGCGCGGAGATGTCCTCGAGGTTGATGCCGCCGAAGGTGGGGGCGACCAGCTCGACGGCGCGGACGATCTCGTCGGCGTCCTGGGTGTCGAGGCAGAGCGGGAACGCGTCGACCCCGGCGAACTCCTTGAAGAGCATGCACTTGCCCTCCATCACCGGCATCGCCGCCTCGGGGCCGATGTTGCCGAGGCCGAGCACGGCGCTGCCGTCGGAGACGACCGCGACGGTGTTTTTCTTGATCGTGTACTCGAAGGCCTTGGCGCGGTCGTGGTGGATGTCCATGCAGACGCGGGCGACCCCGGGCGTGTAGGCCATCGAGAGGTCGTCGCGGGTCTTCAGCGGGTACTTGTTGCTCTGCTCGATCTTGCCGCCGCGGTGCATCTGCATGGTCCGGTCGACGTAGTCGATGACGCGGGCGCCCCTGGTCGAGCCGATCGCGCGGAGGATCCGCTCCCAGTGGTCGCGGTCGGCGGCGTCGATCGTGAACTCGCGGACCCGCTTGCCCTCCGGTCCGGCGCCGGGGACCAGGTCGACGCCCTGCAGCTGCCCGCCGGCCTCGGCGATCGCCGCGGTCAGCTTCCCGAGCGGCTCCTGCCGCGCGTCGAGCTCGACCCGGATCGTGACGCTGTACTGGGCGCTGACGGCCATCAGGCGGCTATCGAATCAGATTCCCCACCTCGTCCACGCGTTCGAGGTCGAGTCGACCCGCCGCAAGGGGGGAGAACCCCGGGGGCGGCGCACCTTGTTCCTCCCCGTGAGGGAAGAAAGTGCGCCACCGGACGCAGTGATCGGTCGAATCGCCGAGCGGCAGCACGGGGTGATCACGTTCAGGCAGCTCGCGCGAATCGGAGTGGGGAAGAACTCGATCGCTCTGCGGGTGCGTCGCGGGCAGCTCTACCGGCTCCACCGCGGGGTTTATGCGGTCGGGCACCGACCGGTGTCGCGGGAGGCGGACTGGATGGCGGCAGTTCTCTCATGCGGCGACGGGGCGGCCTTGAGCCATCGCACCGCGGCGGAGCTGTGGGGTCTCCTGCGACCGCGGGAGGGCCTCGTCCACGTCGTGACCCCGGCGCGCAGTGGGCGCCGGCAGCGCGACGGGATCCGGCTGCACAGCTCCCGATCTCTGCGTCGGGGGATGGTCACGCGACGGCTCCGGATCCCCGTCACCACGCCCGCCCGCACGATCGAGGACCTGCGCCGCACCGCGCCCGCCTGGGAGGCGCGGCGGGCGACGCGGCAGGCGGAGTTCCTGAAGCTGCCGCTCGGGCCAGATATCCAGACCGATGGGGGTCGCAGCGACCTGGAGACGGACTTCCTGGTGCTCTGCGGGAGGCACGGGCTGCCACGGCCGGAGGTCAACGTGAAGGTCGGGCGCTTCACGGTCGACTTCCTCTGGCGAGCCGAGCGGGTGGCGGTGGAGACCGACTTCTACGACTACCACCGCGGGCGGGTCGCGTTCCGGGACGACCGGGAGCGGGATCTCGAGCTGCGGCGGCTTGGTTACGCGGCCCGTCGCTACAGCGAAGAGCAGGTCAACGAGCGGGCGGCGGACGTCGCGGCGGACCTGCGGGACGCCCTCGGGCTAGCCTCGTAGAGTTGCCGCGATGGCCGACGCCCCCGAGCTCTTCCTGATCGACGGCAACTCGCTCGCCTACCGGGCCTTTTTTGCGCTGCCGGAGTCGATCGGGACCAGCGACGGGCGACCGACCAACGCGATCTACGGGCTCGCCTCGATGCTGGTGAAAGTCATCGACGAGCATCACCCGGCGGGGGTGGTGGTCGCCTGGGACGCGGGGATGTCCGGGCGCGAGGTCACCTACGACCTCTACAAGGCCCAGCGCAAACCGCGCCCCGACCTGTTGCGAGAGCAGTGGCCGCACCTGATGCCGCTCGTCGAGGCCTTCGGCTACACCAACGTCAAGGTCGAAGGGTTCGAGGCCGACGACGTGATCGCCTCGATGGTCAAGCGGGCCCGCGAAGCGGGGATCCGGGTGATGGTCGTGACCGGCGACCGCGACGCCTACCAGCTGGTCGCCGAGGGGGTGCGGGTGATGAGCACCTCGCGCGGGATCACCGAGACGAAGATCTACGACGAGGCCGCGGTCGAGGAGCGCTACGGGGTTCCCCCGGAGCTGATCACCGACCTGATGGGGCTGCGCGGCGACACCTCCGACAACATCCCCGGCGTTCCCGGGATCGGCGAGAAAACGGCGACGCAGCTGCTGCAGCGGTTCGGCTCGCTGGAGGGGGTGCTCGCCAGCGTCGAGGAGATCTCCGGCGCCAAACGCAAACAGAACCTGGTCGAGCACGCCGACGACGCCCGCATGTCGAAGCAGTTGGCGACGCTGCAGTACGACATCGAGACCGGCGTCGATCTCGAGGAGGCGATGAGAAGCGAGCCAGACCGCGCCGCCCTGCGCGACTTCATGCGCGAGTTCGAGCTGCGGGCGGTGCTGGAGCGGCTCGAAGAAGCGCTGCCGGAGGGACAGGCGGTGCCCGGGCGCAGCGTCGAGACCGAGATCGAGATCGAGTCGGTCGAGGGCGGGGTGGGGGACATCGGCGACGGCCCGGTCGCCCTGGCGCTCGACGACCACCGCTGGGCCGCCACCGACCCGGAGCGCACCGTCATCGGCTCCGCCAGCCACGACGAGTTGGCGGTGGCGCTGGGCGACCGCGGCGTCGTCGGCCACGACCTCAAGTCGCTCGGCGGCGGCCGTCACGGCCTGCTCGCCGCCGCCGCCCGCGAGGGCGTGCGGCTGCGGCTCGAGCACGACACGATGCTGGCCGCCTACCTGCTGGAGCCGCAGCGCCGCACCTACGAGCTGACCGAGCTGGCCGCCGACGCCGGGATCGGCCTCGCCGAGAAAGTTCAGGCGGCGGCGGGCGAGGAGGGCGAGCAGCTGGCGCTCGGCGAGGAGCCCGAGGCCGGGCTCGAGCCCGCCGAGGAGGCGCAGCTGGTCGCCGCCCTGGCCGAGAAGCAGCGCCCCCGGATCGCCGAGCTGGGCCTCGAGAAGCTGCTGCGCGAGGTTGAGCTGCCGCTGGTCGAGGTGCTGGCGGCGATGGAGCGCGAGGGACTGAAGCTCGACGCCGAGCGCCTCGCCGAGGTCGGCGCCGGGTTCGCCGAGCGGATCGAGACCCTGGAGAAGGAGATCTTCGAGCTGGCCGAGGAGGAGTTCACGATCGGCTCGCCGCAGCAGGTCGGCCGGATCCTCTTCGAGAAGCTCGGCCTGACCCGCAAGCGCCGCGGCAAGACCGGTTTCTCGACCGACGCTCGCGTGCTCGCCCAGATCCGCGACGAGCACCCGATCGTCGAGAAGATCGAGTCCTGGCGCGAGCTCAGCAAGCTGAAGAGCACCTACCTCGACGCGCTGCCGGACCTGATCGACCCGGGGACCGGTCGCATCCACACCACCTTCAACCAGGCGGCCACTACGACCGGCCGCCTCTCCAGCACCAACCCGAACCTGCAGAACATCCCGATCCGGACCGAGATCGGCCGCCCGGTGCGGGCCTGCTTCGTCGCCGAACCGGGGCTGCTGCTGCTCTCCGCCGACTACAGCCAGGTCGAGCTGCGGGTGCTCGCCCACGTCGCCGACGAGCAGGTGCTGAAAGACGTCTTCCACGCCGGCGAAGACGTCCACGCCGCCACCGCCGCCGAGGTCTTCGAGATCGGCCGCGACGAAGTCGACGTCGGCCAGCGCTCGAAGGCGAAGATGGTCAACTTCGGGATCGTCTACGGGCTGACCGGCTTCGGCCTCGCCGACCGGCTCAACATCCCCCGCAAGGAGGGCGAGGAATTCGTCGCCCGCTACCTGGAGCGCTTCCCGGCCGTCCGCGCCTTCCGCGAGGAGGTGGTCGAGCGGGCCCAGGAGGAGGGCTACGTGACGACTTTGATGGGCCGCCGCCGCCAGATCCCCGAGCTGCGCTCCGGCAACCCCAACACCCGCCGGCTCGGCGAGCGGCTCGCCGTCAACACCGTGATCCAGGGCACCGCCGCCGACATCATCAAGGTGGCGATGGTGCGCTGCCAGGGGGCCCTGCGGGAGACCGGGGGGGAGACCCGCCTGGTCCTGCAGATCCACGACGAGCTGCTCTTCGAGGGACCGCCCGAGGAGATGGAGACGGCGACCGAGCTGGTGCGGCGCGAGATGTGCGCCGCCTACCAGCTCGATCCGGAGCTCGAGGTCGACGTCGGGGTCGGACCCGACTGGCTTACCGCGAAGTAGCGGCGCCGCTCAGTCGTCGAGGTCGACCTTGGCGAAGAAGGACCGCCCGTCCTTGAGCACCAGGACGGCGTCGTCGACGGTTGCGCCGGCGACCAGATCGTCGTTGTCGCCGCGGCCGCGATGCCAGCCCTTGTCGTCGCCGTGGCGGCACCAGGTCCGCGCCCGCCTGCCATCGTCATCGCCGTCGCAGCGATCGCCGTGGTCGAAGCGGTCCCCATCGTCGATCCAGGTGAACCGCGTGACCAGGCCGCTGACCGACCCGCCGGCGGCGAGATCGATCGTCAGCACGCCACTCCCCTGGTCGAAGGATGCGATCGTCCCGGCCGGGTCGTCGTCGGAGCGGCCCTCGCCGTCGTGCGCCAGGGCGGGGATCGTCAGCGCCAGCGCCGCCAGGATCGCCGCCGTGGCTGCCAGCGGCAGCGCTCGCGCGAGTTTCGGCTTGCCTTTCATCATCCAGTCCTCCTGCTCGGTGGGCGGATACTCGAAAGTGGGTACCCAGCTCCATTACCGCTACGCGCGGGCGGCCGAATGTCCGAGCGGAGGGACCACTTCTGGCTCTCCTCGCCGGGGCCATCGTCCCGGTCGCTCGATGTCGTCGTCCTCTGCTGCGGTACTGATATGACGGCAAGCCGGTTCGATCCCGCTTGCCACACCCCATGCAACCCGCGTCCAGCCCGAAGTTCATGTCGCCGCCGGGGAATCCCGGTGGATAGGGGTCTGGCGGTCGTCCTCACCGCCTGCGCCGGCGGCCTCGTCGCCCTGCAGGCGCCGATCAACGCCGGGCTCGGCAAGGCGACCGGGAGCCTGCCAGCGGCGCTGGTCTCCTTCGCGGTCGGTTCGCTCTGCCTGGCGGGGGTCGTCGTCCTCAGCGGCAAGGCGGCCGGGCTCGGCTCGACCTTCGACGTCTCCTGGTACTACCTGCTCGGCGGCCTGCTCGGGGCCGCCTACGTGACCACCGCGCTGCTCGTCGTCCCGGCGATCGGCGCCGGCGGGGTCGCCGCCGCGACCGTGACCGGCCAGCTGACCGCCGCGGTGGTGGTCGACCGGCTGGGCCTATTCGGCCTGGACCAGGTCCCGCTCAACTTCGCGCGGCTCGCCGGCGTCGCCCTGCTTCTGGCCGGTACCTATCTGGTTCTGCGCTGAACGGTCCGCGTAGCGGGGCGGTGCGATCTCCAGGTAGTGCCGGAAGGACCAGTTGACGAACCGCTTGCTGGCCATCAGCCGGATCGCCGGGGCGAGGATCCGCGGCGGCACCCGCGGGATCAGCTTCTGCACCCGCAGCATCCACCTGAACTTCCACTCGTGCGTGTCGTGGAACTCGGCGTACTTGGCGGCCGCCTGCTCGCGGCTCTGGCGGCCCTCGACGACGTCGCGCAGCTCGCCGCCCAGGGCGATCCCGAAGTAGAGCGCGGTCCGGATCCCCTCGGCGCTGAGCGGCAGGCAGTGGCCGGCCGAGTCGCCGGCGAAGAAGACGCCGCCCTCGGTCGCGGTGCGCAGCTTGTGGGGGATCCAGTTGCCCTGGTACTCGTTCGGCTCCTTGCCGAGGTCTTCGGTCAGCCGCACGGTCGTGTCCTTGACGTGGAAGCGGGGGTCGAAGGAGCCGATCCCGATCCGCAGCTCGTCGTCGGCCGGGAACGACCAGCCGTACCCGGCCGGCACGTACTTGCGGTCGATCCAGATCGCCAGGTCCTCGGACTTGCCGCCCGGGTGAACCTCGAGCCCGCGCGAGAGCGGCGCGTCGGGCGGCTGGTAGCCGTCGCCGCTGGCCAGCATCCGCCGCCAGCCGAGCGCGTCGACGACCAGCGGGGCGGAGACGACGCCGCGGTCGGTCTCGACGCCGATCTCGCCGCCGCCGGCGGCGGCGGGGGCCCGGCCGTGCACCTTGGCGGTCTCGAACGTCGCGTCGCAGTCCTGCCAGAGGATCTGGCAGAGCTGCCGGTAGTCGAAGGTCGAAAAGGTCCAGGGGAGCCGGTAGCGGGAGGTCCCGTGGGGGGTGTGCATGACCAGCGTGTCGAAGCGCTGGCGCTCCGCTTCCATCAGCCCGAGCTTGCGCATCCACTCGGTGGGGATGCCGCAGGCGGAGGTCTGGCGCTCGCCGATCTGGTACCGATCGAGGATCAGAACGTCGGCCCCGGAGCCCGCCAACTCGCGTGCCACCGCCAGTCCAGCGAAGCTGGCGCCGCAGATCAGCACGTCGTGACTACCCTCCAGGGGAGTCCGTTCCTCGCCGCGTTTGGTCGCACGCACCGGCATCGCGGTCGATTCTGCCATTATTCGCCGCCGTGTCCGCGCCAGACCTTTTGACCGCTCCCGCACCCACCGCCACGCCCGTCGAGGGCTCCGGCGGCATGCTGCTCGAGATCGACGGCAAGGTCGTCCCGAACTACGCGGCGACCATGGTCTCCTTCGACGAGGGCGACGTCGTCAACGGCAAAGTCGTCCGCATCGACAAGGACGAGGTTCTCGTCGACATCGGCTACAAGGCCGAGGGGGTCATTCCCTCCAACGAGCTCTCGATCCGCAAGTCGGTCGACCCCACTGAAGAGGTCGAGCTGGGCGAGGAGGTCGATGCCCTCGTCCTCACCAAGGAGGACACCGAGGGCCGCCTGATCCTCTCCAAGAAGCGTGCTCGCTTCGAGAAGGCCTGGCGCAAAATCGAGGTCGCCGCCGACTCCGGCGAACCGGTCGAAGGCAGCGTCATCGAGGTCGTCAAGGGCGGCCTCATCCTCGATCTCGGGGTGCGTGGCTTCCTGCCCGCCTCGCTGGTCGACATTCGCCGCGTCCACAATCTCGAGGAGTTCACGGGCCAGACGCTCGAGTGCAAAGTCATCGAGCTCAACCGCAGCCGCAACAACGTTGTTCTGTCGCGGCGCGCCGTTCTCGAGGAGGAGCGCAAGGAGGTCCGCGAGCAGATCCTCGGCCGCCTCGAGCCGGGCCAGGTCGTCGAAGGCAAGATCTCCAACATCGTCGACTTCGGCGCCTTCGTCGACCTCGACGGGATCGACGGCCTGATCCACATTTCCGAGCTTTCCTGGAGCCACGTCAACCATCCCTCCGAAGTCGTCGCGATCGGCGACACGGTGCGGATCAAAGTGCTGGACATCGATCGCGACCGGCAGCGCATCTCCCTGGGCCTGAAGCAGACCCAGGAGGACCCGTGGCAGCGCGTGATCAGTACCCACCGCCCGGGCGACGTGCTCGAGGGCCAGGTGACCAAGGTCGTCGCCTTCGGCGCCTTCGTGGAAATCCTTCCCGGCGTCGAGGGCCTGGTCCACATCTCCGAGCTTGCCGACCACCACGTCGAGAACCCGAGCGAAGTGGTCGAGCCGGGAACGTCGCTGAACGTGAAGATCCTCGAGATCGACGAAGAGCGGCGGCGGTTGTCCCTCAGCATCAAGCGCGTGGAGGGGCAGAACATGCCGATGCAGGGACTTTCCGAGCAGATTGCCGCTGCGGAGCAGAGTTCAGAGGGCTCGACCGCGGGTCCTGTCGCGGAGGATGACTCTCCTGCTCTGCAGGAGAGCTCACCCTCCACGCCACCCGCGGGTGAGGCCGCTGAGGACTCGGCTTCGGAGGCAGCCGTCTCCGAGGAGGCTGGCGCGGAGGTGCCGGCCGCTAGCGAGGAGGCCGAGGGCGAGCCTGTCGCTGAGGTGGCTGAGGACGAGGCCGCTCCGGTTGAGCCGGTTGCCGAGGCAGAGAACGGCTCCCCCGCTGAGGAAGATGCCCCTTCCGAGGCGCATGAGGGGGAATCGGTGGAGGAGCGCCCGGATTCGCCTGACAGCACCGACGAGGCTGCCGGCGACGACGCCGAGACGGGCGAGTCCGAGCAGAGCTGAACGGGCGGCTCGCTGTGCCGCTCACCATCGGTCTCACCGGCGGGATCGCCGCCGGGAAGTCGGAGGCACTGGCTGCCTTCGGGCGGTTGGGCGCGGCAACGCTGTCGAGCGACGCGGTCGTGCACGAGCTGCTCGACTCCGAACCGCTGCGGGGTCGCCTGGTCGAGCGCTGGGGGGCGGGGGTGGCGCCCGGAGACGTCGTCGACCGGGCCAAGATCGGCGAGATCGTCTTCGCCGATCCTGAGCAGCTGACCTGGCTCGAGCAGCAGGTGCACCCGCTGGTCGGCGAGCGGATCGCCGCCTGGTTGACCGGCCTCCCGGCCGAGGACGACGTCGCCGTGATCGAGGTGCCGCTGCTTTTCGAGTCCGGGATGGAGGGTGTCTTCGACACCACCGTGGCGATCGTCACCGCCGACGAGGTGCGCCGCGAACGCGCCGCCGCCCGCGGACACGCCCTGGTCGACGAGCGCGAGGCGCGCCAGATGCTGCAGGACGAGAAGGCGGCGCGGGCCGCCCACGCGATCGTCAACGACGGCTCGGTAGAGGACCTCGAGCGGGCGCTGTCCGCCCTGCTGGCGAAGCTGAGGGAATGAAGCGGAAGGCTCGGCGACGCCGGCGGCGCTGGCTGGCGCTTGGCGCTGTCGCGGTCGTGGCCGGGATCGGCATCGGCGTGCTGGTCGCGGGCGGTGCCTTCGACCGCGCCCTCCAGGAGCTGACCCTGCCGCTCCGCCACGAGGACGTCATTCGCCAGCAGGCCGACGAAAAGGAAGTCGACGCGGCCCTGATCGCCGCGGTGATCTACTCCGAGTCCCGCTTCCGGGATCAAACCTCGCACGCTGGAGCCCGTGGCTTAATGCAGATAACCCCCGCGGCGGCGAACGAAATCGAGAAACTCAGCGGCGGCACGACCTTCAAGCTCAGCGACCTCTCGGACCCCGAAATCAACATCCGCTACGGCACCTTCTTCCTGCGTGAACTCCTCGATCGCTACGACGGCGACGAGGTCGCCGCCCTGGCCGCGTACAACGCCGGCCCTTCCAACGCCGACGCCTGGGGCGGCAGCAGCCTGCGGCTCGAGCAGATCCCCTTCGGCGAGACCCGCGGCTACGTTGCCGAGGTGCTCGACAAACGACAGGCATACCGCGACACCTACGGCAGGGAGCTCGGCTATGGCGGCTGAAGCGCCGCGGCCGCGCGTCGCCGCCCTCGCTCTCGCGGTCGGTCTGGTCCTCGCCGACTCGTCGATCGTCGTCCTCGCCCTGCCGGAGATCTACCGCGAGCTCGACACCAGCGTCTCCGGCGTCACCTGGGTGCTGATCGCCTTCAACCTGGTGATGGCGCTGGCCGCGGTCCCGGCCGCCCTGCTTGCCCGCCGCGTCGGGCCCGGCCGCGCCGCCGCCGTCGGCCTGGCGGTCTTCGCTGGCGCCAGCCTCGCCTGCGGTCTCGCCACCGAGCTCTCGACCCTGATCCTCGCCCGCTGCGTACAGGCGCTGGGCGGCGCCGCCGCGGTGACCGCGGCGCTGGAGCTGCTGCCGGGGACGGTCGGCTCGGAGCGCCGCGCCGCCGCCGTCTGGGCCAGCGCCGGCGCGACCGGGGCGGCGCTCGGGCCGGCGATCGGCGGCATCCTCACCGAGCTGGTCTCCTGGCAGTCGATCTTCCTGAGCCAGGTGCCGGTCGCCCTGGCCGCGGCGGTGCCGATTCTCGCCGTCGCCAAGCACGAGGCCGCGACCCGGGTGATCGAACCGGAGCTGCGCCGCACCGGCCGCCCCCATCTAGCCGCCAATCTCGCCCTGGCGATGGTCTCGGCGGCGATCGCGGCAGCGCTCTTCCTGCTCGTCCTGCTGTTGATAGAGGGCTGGCGGATGACCCCGATCGGGGCCGCGTTGGTGGTCACGGCGATGCCCCTGGCGGCGCTGCTCGGCAGCCGCCTCGACGGCCACGTCCCCAGCGCCCGGGCGCGCGCCGCCGCCGGCGCGATCCTCGTCTCCGGCGGCCTCGCCGGCCTCGGACTGCTGCCGAAGGCGACGGTGCTGCTGACCCTGCCGCCCCAGATCCTGGTCGGCATCGGCCTCGCCCTCGTCCTCTCGGCCCTGACCGAGACCGCCCTCGGCGGCCGCTCCCCGCAGGCGATCCACGGCGGCTGGACGATCTCCGCCCGCCACGCCGGCGTCGTCATCGGCCTGCTGGCGCTGACGCCGATCTTCACCGCCGACATCGCCGAGCAGCGCCAGGACGCGATCGACGCCGGCACCGCGGTGATTCTCGATTCGAAGGCCAACCCGCTGCTGAAGATCTCCCTGGCCCAGAAGGTCGAGGACCGGCTCGACGGCGAGAAGGGCAAAGTGCCGACGATCGACCCGGCCTTCGAACCGCTGCCCGAAGATCCCGACGAGCGGGCCGAAGTCGTGCGGCTGCGCGACGAACTGCAGGATCAGCTCGACCGCGGCGCCACCCATGCCTTCAGCCCCTCGTTCCTGCTCGGGGCCCTGCTCGGCCTGCTGGCGCTGCTGCCGATCGGGCTGGCGCGGAGGGTGGACCTGTGAACGAGTCCCGCTCGGCGCTGCGCGGGCAGCTGCTGGTCGGCGGCGCCGCCGTCGCCGCGCTGGCGCTGGTTGTCGCCTACCTGGCTGCCGGGGGCGCCTCCTACACGCCCGAGAAGGTCCGCGACCCCTGCCAGCACCGGCCCTGGAGCAACCCGGAAGGCCTCGGCGAAATCGCCAACCAGTTCACCACCTCGGCCCTCGACGGCGCCGCCTGCAAGCTCGGCGTCTCCCGCGAGGAGCTGGCCCGGGCGCTGGCCACTCCGGAGGCCCGCGAACGCTTCGCCGACCGCTATGGGATCGACGACGAGGAACTGGCCCGGGCGATCCGGGCCGGTCTCCTGCGGGCGATCGACGACGCCGAGGAAGCCGGCGCCCTCAGCCCGCTGCTGGCCGGGCCGCTGCGCTCGACCGTCGAGGACATCCCCCTCGAACAGGCGATCGAACTGGTCCAGGACGCCCGTTCGCTGCTCAACAACGTCCAGGGCTTCCTCGGCCCGGCGGAAAGATTGCTCGAACAACTCATTCCTTGATGGGTTTAAGTCGACGGGGATCGGCACCGATTAGTGCCGTACCTCATGTTCGACTCGGCCGAAAGACAGGGGAAGCTGATCGTCCCGATCGTCGTCGGCACCCGTCCGGAGGCGATCAAGCTGGTGCCGATCATCCTCGCCCTGCGCGAGAGCGAGTGCTACGAGCCGATCGTCGTCTCGACCGGCCAGCACAACCGCCTCGTCGAGTACATCTTCGAGCTCGCCGACATCAAGCCGGACGTGACGCTCTGGGCCGGCTCGCGCCGCGCCAACCTCAACGAGCGGGTCGCCTCGGTCATGCAGCGCTTCGAAGACTTCTGCGTCGAGCGCTTCGATATCGACCCCGACGCCGTCCCGACCCCCGACGACGTGCTCAACGGCCGCCACCCGGCCGCGGTCCTCGTCCACGGCGACACCAGCTCGGCGATGGCAGCCTCGCTCTCCTCGTTCCACCTGCAGATCCCAGTCATGCACGTCGAGGCCGGCCTACGCACCGGCGGCAACAACCTCGTTCCCTTCCCGGAGGAGCTGAACCGACGGGTGATCTCGACGATCGCCGCCATGCACTTCGCCCCTACCTCGGCCAACCTCGAGAACCTGGTCCGCGAGAACATCCCGGTCGGCCAGGTCTTCGTGACCGGCAACACCGGCATCGACGCCCTCCGCTGGGCCTCGCAGATCGACGTCAAGTTCGCCAACCCGGAACTGCAGGCGCTGCACGACAGCGACTCCCGCATCGTCGTCATTACCGCGCACCGCCGCGAGAACTGGGGCGACGGCTTGCGTGGGATCGCCGAGGGGGTGGCGCGGCTCGCCGCCGACCACGGCGACGTCCACTTCGTGCTGCCGGTGCACCCGAACCCACGCGTCCGCGAGGTGCTGACAGAACGGCTCACCGGACTCGAAAACGTGCTGCTGACCGAGCCGCTCGGCTACGCGACCTTCGCCCGCCTGCTCGGCCGCGCCCACCTGGTCATCACCGACTCCGGTGGCATCCAGGAAGAGGCGCCCTCACTCGGCAAGCCGGTCCTCGTCACCCGCGAGACGACCGAGCGCACCGAGGGCCTCGAGGCCGGCACCCTGCGCCTGGTCGGCACCGACCCGCGGCTGATCCACGACGAGGGCTCTCTCCTGCTCGGCAACCAGGCCGCCTACGAGCGGATGGCCAGCGCTTCCAACCCCTACGGGGACGGCCACGCCGCGGCCCGGATCGTCGCCGCGCTCGAGCACATCCTGCTCGGTAGCGACCCGCCCACCCAGTTCGGCCCTGGCTATAACCGCTCCGCGGTGGAGGTCGCCGCCGGCTTCAAGACCGCCCACGAGGCGGCGATCGAGCGCTTCCAGACGGAGCCGAAGGCAGAGCCGGCGATCGAGGAGCTCGAGGCAGCCCTCGCCGACGACGCCGCGGTGGAGACGATTCACCTCGTCGAGGACTGAAGCCTTGGGTACGCCGACCTGGCCGTTCGAGGGCTTGCCGGTCGCCTGGGAGGTTCTCTTCACGGTCTGCCTCGCCGTCGTCGTGGCGATGTTCCTCTGGACGCTGCTGCTCTTCGTCCGCGCCCATCGCGCCTTCGCCAACCCGCCGCCGGCACCCCCCGACGCCGACGCCTTCGCCTGGGTCTTCCTGGTTCCGGCCCTGAACGAGGAGGTGACGATCGCCGACAGCATCCAGCGCCTGCTCGACCTACCGCTGCGACGGCGCCGGGTGATCGCGATCGACGACGACTCCGACGACCGCACCGGCGAGATCCTCGCCGGCTTCGACCACCCCGACCTGTTCGTGCTGACGCGGCGGGCCCCGAACGCCCGCAAGGGCAAGGCCGCCGGGCTCAACTACGCCTACCGCTCGCTCGGCGACCACACCGACCGCGAGCGCACGGTCGTCGTCATCGTCGACGCCGACGGCCGCCTCCACGCCGAGGCGCCCCGCTACGCGGCGAGCCACTTCGAGGACCCCAAGGTCGGCGGCGTCCAATCGCTGGTGCGGATCTACAACCGCGCCCACCTGCTGACCTGGTTGCAGGACGTCGAGTTCTCGGTCTACGGCCACCTCTTCCAGGCCGGCCGCGACCGCTGGGGCACCGCCGGGATGGGCGGCAACGGTCAGTTCAACCGGCTCGCCGCCCTCGACGACGTCGCCGACGAGGAGGGTCCCTGGCGCGACCGACTTACCGAGGACCAGGATCTCGGCCTGCGCCTGATCGCGGCCGGGTGGGAGGGACGCCAGGAGCTGAGAGCGATGGTCGAGCAGCAGGGCCTCTCGCGCTGGAGGCCGCTGTTCCGCCAGCGCACCCGCTGGTCGCAGGGCAACCTGCAGGCGCTCTCGCTGCGCCGCGAAGTGCTGCGGGCGCCGGTCGGACTCGGCCCGCGCCTGGAGCAGCTCGCCTACCTGCTGATGCCGTTCTGGCAGGGGGTCGTCGGCGTCGGCCTGGTCGCGGCGTTTGCCTTGGCGATCACCGGCGTGGTGCCGTTCTGGGGCGCCGGCCCCACCTGGCAGCTCGGCTTTTTCTACCTGCTCGCTTTCGGCGGCACCGCGATGGGCTGCATCGCCGCCCGTGCCGAGGGGGGACCGCTGGGCTGGCTGCGCGGCTTCTTGATCGCCCAGGTCTACACGCCGTACACGTGGTTCCTCTGGCCGGTGCTGCTGCGCTCGACCGCCCGGCAGCTGACCGAGCGCGGCGACTGGGCGAAGACCGAACGCGAGCCGCTCGGCGCCGCCGCGGAGCCGCCGCCGGCCTGAGTGAGCTCCTGGCGCGCCTAGTCGCGCGTGGCGCGCCAGACCCAGAGCATGCAGAGCGGCTGCCGAGGCAGGCGCGCCCAGAGTGCCCAGCGGGGGACGCGGCCCAGGTCGAGCCCCTTCACCTGCTCGGGGCTGACCGCCATGTGGACGTTGGCGGGAAAGACCGCAAGGAGCAGCGCCAGCAGCCACCAGCGCCCGAAGCGCCGCGTCGCCGGGTGCAGGACCGCGAGCCCACCGGCGATCTCGGCGACGCCGCTGATCGCGACGATCTCCCGCCTGTGGTCCGCAAGCGACGGCGGCACGGTCGCCTCGTAGCCGCGCGGGGCGACGAAGTGCATCGTCCCGGCGAACGAGAAGAACCCCGCGAGCGCTTTCTGGGAGCGGCTCATCGCGCGGCATCGTGTCAGGTTCGGGGGCGGGGGCGGGTGGTTGGTGCCCGGGGGGGGGCAACAAC
>CBIHMQ010000005.1:0-24387 GCA_966211075.1 uncultured bacterium | reverse complement strand
CGCCCACCGCGAGCGGATGGGCGGCTTCCGGTCGGTCGACGACCTCGACCAGGTCGCCGGCTTCCCGCAGGACCTACTGGTCGATTTGAAGTCCCAGTCGACCGTCTGAGCGGCGCAGATTGGGTGACGGCATCGGGGGCGCACGCCGAAACCTGGAGCTGAAGGCGCGCGATCGGGACCCGGCCCGATCCGTCGACGTGTGCGCCGGGCTCGGCGGCGACGACAGGGGGACGCTGAACCAGCGCGACACCTATTTCGAGACTCCTCGGGGACGGCTCAAGCTGCGGGAGGAACCCGGCGCGGCTGCCCACCTGATCGCCTATGAGCGCCCGGACCTCGCCGACCACAGCGTCAGCCGCTATCGGCTGGTCGAGGTGGGCGAGCCCGCCGAGCTCCGGGACGCTCTCGCGGCTGTCCTCGGCCTATCGGTCGTCGTCAGCAAGGTGAGACGGCTCTTCGTCTTCGAAGGCGTGCGAATTCACCTCGACCGCGTCGAGGGCCTTGGCGACTTCATCGAGTTCGAGGGGGTCGCCGCCGAAGATGAAGATCCGGACCGCTTTGCGGGGCTGCTCGGCGATCTGCGGGACGCCTTCGGCATCCGCGATGTGGATTTGCTCGGCGTGAGCTACTCGGACCTGCTGCGGTCCGTCGCCGTCGCTTCCCAGGACTCCAGCAGCTTCAGCCAGATCTCGCTGCGGGCGGGATAGGGCGGAACGGCGTGGCGCAGGCGCGATAGCGGCACCTCGCCGACGATCGCGACCGTTGCGGCCTGGAGGAAGTCGGCGGTCTCGAAGCCGGTGAAGGTGGCGCCGACGATCGTGTCCTTGTCGCGGTCGATGACGAGGCGCGAAGTGCCGCCCGTGTCCTTGCCCTGGAAGCTGGCGCCGGCGCTGCCGTCGGTCGGCGCCTCTACGGCGATCGCGTCGATGCCGGCGTCGCGGGCGGCGGCGAGGGTCAGCCCGGTCGCCGCGACTTGCGGGTCGGTGAAGGTGACGCGGGGGGAGCCGAGGCCTTCGGCGATTGCCTCGACGTCTCGTCCCAGCAGGTTCTCGGCCGCGACCCACGCCTGGTACTTGCCCGTGTGGGTGAATAGGGCGCGACCGTTGACGTCGCCGATGGCGTAGAGCCAGTCGCGCCCACCGACCCGGAGGCGATCGTCGGTCTCCAGGAAGCCGTGCTCGCTCGGCGCGACGGCCGCCGAGTCGAGGCCGATCTCGCCGCTGCGCGGTGCGCGGCCGACGGCGATCAGCAGCTCCTCGCCGACCGCCTCGCCCCCGTCGTCGAGGGCGACCGCGATCCCGTCCTCGCCGCGGCTCACCCGCTTGGCGGTCGTGCCGGTGCGGACGTCGACGCCGAACCGCCCGCGCAGCGCCTCGGCGACTTCCTCCCCCGCAAAGGGCTCCTCGCGGGAGAGCAGGTGCTCGCCGCCCTCGACCAGCGTCACCCAGGTTCCCAGCGAGGCCCAGGCCTGGGAGAGCTCGGAGCCGACCGGGCCGCCACCGAGCACGACCATGCTCGCCGGCACCCGCTTGGCCGTGGTGGCGTCGCGGTTGTTCCAGGTCGGGACCGAGTCGAGGCCCTCGATCGGCGGCATCGCGGCGCCGCTGCCGGTGGCGATGACGACCGCCTGGCCGGCGACCAGGATGTCGTCGCCGACAACCACCCGGCGCTCGCCGTCGAGGCGCGCCGCGCCCCGGAAGAGGTCGATCCCACGTTCCTCGAGCCAGGGCAGCTGGCCGGAGTCGTCGAGGTCGTGGATCACCTCGTCGCGGCGGTCGAGCACAGCCCGGGCGTCGAGCTCGCCGCCGACCATCTGGCCGACGCCGGGGATGCGGCGCGCCTCGTCCAGCACGTCGGCCGGGCGCAGCAGCGCCTTCGAGGGCATGCATGCGTAGTAGGAGCACTCGCCGCCGATCAGGTGGCTCTCGGCGATCGCGACCCGGAGGCCGCCGTCGGCGAGGCGGCCCGCGCAAACCTCGCCAGCCGGGCCGGCGCCGATCACGATCGCGTCGTACGCCTTCTCGCTCACGACTGGGCAACCTACCCGCCTGCGTACAATTGGATGCGTAGTGCACGGGGGCGACAGGCTTCGACGTGGTCGACTCGTGCGAAAGGTTGCAGGTCGAGGTTGTCGGAGGCCTCGTTAAACACCGGCACCAACCAATACGTGCGGACCATGAGTTCGCCCTCGCCGCTTAGCTAGAAACTAAGCGCTGTGAGAGTCGGTCCTCCCTCGCCCGCAGGGAGGGGCACCGGCTTCAACTAGCGGGCTAACCCAGGCGGACCGCCCCGGCCGCCAGGGGACAACAAAGGGGCTTTATCTCCCGCAGTGCCCGCTGGCGCGGACCCCGGGAGACGAGAATCAAGCGCCAGCTAAACCTGTAGATGCCTTCGCGCCGCGTCCGCGGATCCGAGTTCGAATCTCGGCGCCTCCATCCGGTCGGTGGGCCCTCATCGGTGAGGGCCCACCGATTTCTCGTCCTCCTCGCCGTCCCAGTAGTCGACGGCTTCGCCGCGACGAAAGAACGCGCGCAGGCCGCCGCCGCGGGGGAGCCGCTCGCCGACGCCGATCTTGTCGGAGTCGGGATAGACGACCACGTCCGGGCGGCCGTGGCTGGAGATCGCCAGGAAGGTCGCGGTCTCCTCGCCGTCGTTGCGGATCTGGTGCGCGCCCTCCTCGCCGAGGGGGAAGCGCAACGCCTCGCCCTCCTCCAGCTCACGCACCCCGCCGGGGCCGCGCAGGCTCGGCCGGCCGGAAAGCACGATCACGACCTCCTCGTCGGAGTAGTGGAAGTGGTACGGGTAGGCGACCTCGCCGGGAGGCACCTCCCAGAGGCTCACGCCGATCAACTCGGCTCCCAGCTCGTAGCCAATTCGCGCCCGCCGCGAGCCGAAGCCCTCGGGTTTCCCGCCGGGCTCGAACTCGGGCTTGTAGATGTTCGCCATTGAGCGCCTCCTCGGTTCGCCTGCGAACGCGAGAATTTACGGGGTGGGTCAGGCGGCGTGCGCGGCGAGCCAGGCGAGGACGGCCGCGGCATCCCGGTCGGGCGGGAAGACGGGGTAGAAGGACTTGACGATCGTGCCCGCCTCGGCGACCAGGGTGAGCCGGCGGTAGAGGGTCATGCCGGCGACCTCGAAGGTAGGCAGGCGGAGCGCCTCCGCGAGCCGCAGATCCGGGTCGTTCAGCAGTGGGAAGGGGATGTGCTCGCGGCCCGCGAACTCGGCCTGTTCGGCTTCGCTCTGGGCGCTGACGCCGACCACCGTCGCGCCGAGCCGTTCGAACTCGGCGAGGGCGTCGCGGTAGGAGCAGCTCTGCGGCGTGCAACCGCGGGCGCCGGGGATGTCGTCCCAACCGTCCGGCAGCGGCTCGCCCGGCTTGCCGGTGCGGGGGTAGAAGTAGGCGACGAGACGACCCGTGGCAAGCTCGGCGAGGTTGAGCTCCCCACCGCTCGTTACCGGCAGCGCCAGCGCCGGCACCGCCATCCCGACGAGGTGGTCGGCGGCGCCGTCGTCCTCGGGCGCGGGCAGGTCAGGCGGCAGGGCCGCGAAGTCGCTCACCGAACCTCCAGGTCCGCCCGCGGCAGGGCCGCAAGCTCGATGTCGCGGCTGACGGCGCCGATCTCCTCGGGCAGCCGGGCCAGCTCGGCGGCGGTGACGAACTCGAGCGGCTGGCCGAGAGGGCGGAAGAAGTTGTCGTAGTGGGTGGGGACGACGGCGCGGGGTTCGAGGCGGGTGAGAATGCGCTGCCAGTAGCGGTCGGTGAAGGAGCGGCCGGCGACGCCGGCGAGGAAGACGTCGACGCCGCGCTCGCGGACCGCGTCGTCGAGGAGGTTGGCGCTGCCCTGGTGGTAGATGCGGACCCCGGCAACGGCGATCGTGATGCCCCAGACCTGGCCGCAGCGGTAGGCGGCCGGGGAGAGGGAGTCGAGGTGCTCGCAGGTCAGTTCGCCGTCGTAGGGGACGGCGAGGCCGAGCAGCAGCTTCGAGTGGGCGCTGGGGGTGAAGCTGACCTCGAACGGGCCCAGCTCGTAGACGCGGTAGGGCTCGACCTCGACCGCCCGCTCCGGCATTCCGTGCAGCGCCATCAGGTTGACCAACGAGGCCGAGCCGTAGGCCTTGCAGTCGAGGCGGCGGGCCAAGGCCGGGGCGTCGACCGCGTGGTCGAAGTGGGTGTGGCCGACGAGCACGCCGACGGTCTCGCCCGGCGCCCGCACGAAGCGGTCGAGCGCGGCCGGGTCGGGGAGTGCCCGGCGCCGCCGCAGCAGGTCCCCGAAGGGCACGCGCTAGAGGTAGGGGTCGACGAACTGGGTGCGGTTCTCGTGGGTGAGCGGGTAGCCGGAGACGCCGAGCAATTCGACCTCGAGCCCAGCGGGCAGCCCCAGCGGGTGCGCCTCCAGCTCGGCTACCGCCTGGCCGTCGTCACGCGCCGCCGAGCGCCGGCGCGCCTGCGCCTTCGCCAGCTCGCCGAGATGTCGGAGCGGGCCCGCCACGGCTTGCAGGTTACGCTCGGGAGCGAACGAGGATGGCGATCGCGACCGCAATATCCCTGGAAGTCCACGTCGGCGGCAAGCTGCTGTTCGAGGACGTCTCCTTCAAGCTCGAGCCGCGCGAACGGATGACCCTTTCCGGCCGCAACGGCGCCGGCAAGTCGACGCTGCTGCGGGTGCTCTCCGGCGAGCTGCGGCCGGACGGCGGCACCCTCTCGGTCCAGCGAGGCGCCAAGGTCGCCCTCCACGACCAGCGCCCCCCGCGCGACTCCGAGCTCAAGCTCGGCGACTACGTCTTCTCCGGGCGGGAGGAGATGCTCGCCACCGAGACGGAGCTGGCCCGCCTCGAGGAGCAGATGTCGGCGGGCACCGACGAGGAGACGATGGACGCCTACGCGAAGGCCCAGCAGCAGCTCGAAGCGGGCGGCGGCTACCGCTGGCGCGACGAGGTGCTGGCGGTCCTGCGAGGTCTCGGCTTCGACCCCGAGCAGGCCGAGCGGCCCCTCTCGACCTTCTCGGGGGGCGAGCTGACCCGCGCCTCGCTGGCCCGGGTCCTGGCCGCCCGCCCCGACCTGCTGCTGCTCGACGAGCCCACCAACCATCTCGACATCCCCTCGCTGGAGTGGCTGGAGCGCTACCTCGTCGGGCTCGACGCCGCGGTCGTCCTCGTCGCCCACGACCGCTGGTTCCTGGAGGCGGTCGGGACCTCGGTGCTGGAGCTGGAGGCGCAGCGGGCGCGCTTCTTTGCCGGGCCCTGGCACGCCTGGCGCAAGGAGCAGGCGGCCCGCCAGATCGCCCTCGGCAAGGCGATCGAGCGCCAGCAGGCGGAGATCGCCCGGATGGAGCGCTTCGTCGAGCGCTTCCGCTACAAGGCGACCAAGGCCCGTCAGGCGCAGTCGCGGGTCAAAGCGATCGAGAAGGCGAAGCGGGGCGGGCCGGTCGCCGAAAGTCGCGACGCCCGCACGCTGCGCTTCTCCTTCAAGCCCCCCGAGCGGCCCGGCCGAGTCGTCCTCAAAGCGGTCAAAGCGCGGGTCGAGGTGCCGGGGCGGACCCTGCTCGAGAGCGCCGAGCTGGAACTGGAACGTGGCGAGCACGTCGTCCTGGTCGGTCCCAACGGGGCCGGAAAGACGACCCTGATCGAGACCCTGGCCGGCGAGCGCGCGCCGGCCAGCGGCAGCATCCGCCGCGGCCACAACGTCAGGCTCGGGTACCTCTCCCAGCACGCCGACACCGCGGCCGGCGAGGGCACCGTGCTGGATGCCGCGGTCCGCGAGACCGGCCTGACGCCGCCGAAGGCACGCGGGCTGCTCGGCGGCTTCCTGTTCTCCGGCGACGACGCGGCCAAGCAGCTCAACGAGATCTCCGGCGGCGAGCAGCGCCGCCTCTCGCTGGCGATCCTGGTCGCCTCCGGCGCCAACGTCCTCGTCCTCGACGAGCCCACCAACCACCTCGACATCGAGAGCCGCGAGGCGCTCGAGGACGCGCTGACCGAGTTCGAGGGGACGG
The DNA here is from genome assembly GCA_966211075.1 of uncultured bacterium. Classification (GTDB taxonomy): domain Bacteria; phylum Actinomycetota; class Thermoleophilia; order Solirubrobacterales; family 70-9; genus VAYN01. The sequence goes on along the minus strand of CBIHMQ010000005.1, from coordinate 18,394 downwards.
TGCTGCTGATCTCCCACGACCGCGCCCTGCTGGAGGCGGTCGGGTCCCGAACCCTGGTCTGCGAGGGAGGGCAGCTGCGCAGCCACGACAGCGGCTGGGCCGAGTACCAGCGCCGCCGCGACGAAGAGGACGGGGAGCCCGGCGATGGCCCGCCGGGCGACCGCGGCGAGGCGCCCGGCGCCAAGCGCCAGCGCACCGTGAAGACATCGCAGAAGGCGGCCCGCAAGGTCGCCCGCCTCGAGGACAGGATCGCCAGGGCCGAGGCGGAGCTGGCCGCGATCGAGGACGAGCTCTCCGACCCCGGCGCCTGGTCCTCGCCGGGCCGCTACGAGCGCGCCACCGAGCGCCACACCGCCGCCAAAAGGACGGTCGAGGAGCTCTACGCGGAGTGGGAGGAGGCTCAAACGATCGCCGAGTCCTCACCCACTACCGCCGGCAACCCGCGTTAAATCCCGGGGGTGCTTTCCCTGGGAAGATTCAGGAAGCTCTGGAGCCGCGCCGCGGCGCTGGCGCTTGCCGCCGCCGTCGCGGCGCTGGTCGTGCCGGCCGGCGCCGGCGCCAAACCCAGGGTCTACGTGGTCGGCAACGCGTCCGGCAACGTCGCGGCACTCGACGTCGACGGCACCGGCTCGCTGACGCCGGTGCCCGGCTCGCCCTTCGCGGCCGGCACCAATCCCGTCAGCATCGCGATGACCCCCGACGGCCGCCGTGCCTACGTCGTCAACGCGGGGGCGGTCCCGCCGAGCGTCTCGGCTTACAACGTCACGGCGACCGGCGCCCTGACGCCGATCGCCGGTGCCTTCAACGTCGGTGCGCTTCCGCTCGGCAACGCGGTGACCCCCAACGGCCGCTTCATGTACGTCAACAACCGCGACTCGGGTGACGTCTCGGCTTTCGAGATCCACGGCACGGGGGCGCTCACCGTCGTGCCGGGATCCCCCTTCCCGGTCGCCGGCCTGCCGGTCGGGATCACCGTCTCCGCCGACGGGCGCTTCCTCTACACCGAGAACTACGAGGGCACCGTCTCGGCCCTCGCCATCGGCGGCGACGGCACGCTGGCGACGGTTACGGGGTCCCCCTTCGCGAGCGGCGGCGCCGAATCCTGGGCCGGCGCCGTGACCCCCGACGGGCGCTTCCTCTACGTGGTCAACAAGGGCTCGGACGACCTCTCCGTGTTCTCGATCGCCCCTGATGGTTCACTGGCGCTGCTGCCCGGCTATCCCCTCGGCACCGGTGGTCAGGAACCGAACGGGATCGCGATCTCCCCAGACGGACGCCGTCTCTACACGATGAACGCGGCAACCATCGCGGCATACTCGATCTCCCCGACGGGCGCCTACACCGGGGGGCCCAGCGGCGGGATCTTGAGCGCGGCGGCTCCGCGCAGCGGCGCGGTGACCCCCGACGGGACGCGTCTCTACGTCGCCGCGCAGAGCGTCGGGAAAGCAGTGCTGGGGTTCGGCATCGACACCCACGGACTTCTCGCCCCGCTCGCTGGCTCGCCCTTCGAAGCCGGCGTCGCCAAACCCGACGTCCAGGCGCTCGCGATCACCCCCAACCAGGGCCCGACCGGCTCCTTCTCCTCGGCCGGCAGCGGCGGCAGCGTCAGCTTCGACGGCTCCGCTTCGTCGGACTCGGACGGCGCCGTGGCCCGTTACGACTGGGATTTCGGGGACGGCAGCGGGTCTCCCGAGGGCGGGGTCGCCCCAAGCCACACCTACAGCGCGTCCGGCACGTACCGGGTGACGCTGACGGTGACCGACAACGAAGGCTGCTCGACCTCAATCGTCTACACCGGCCAGACGGCCTCCTGCAACGGGGGCTCGGCTGCCCGGTTCCAGGCGGATTTGAAGGTAGAGGTGCCTCGCGCTCCGGTGAAGAAGCCGAAGCTGAAGGTTCGCGGCGCCAGGACCCAGAAGCTCGGCAAGTGGATCGTCGTCACCGCGATCACCGACATCGGGGCGAGGGTGTCGGCGGCGGGGAGAGTCGTGGTGAGATCGCCGGCGCGCGGGGCGAGCGCCTCGAAGGCCCGGCGCCGTAGCTTCAGGCTCCCCAAGCGGACCGCCGTCGCGAAGCCGGGCAAGGCGAAGGTGCTGAGGCTGAGGGTCCCGAAAGCCGCGCGGCGCGCCGCCGCCCGGGCGCTTGCCCGCAACGGTAAGGCGCGGGCGAAGCTGATCGTCAAAGCCAGCGCCGACGGCAGGGTCAGCAAGGCGAAGCGGACGGTCAGGCTGACCCGCTAGGAGGGCTCAGGCCGGTGAGCCGAGCGGTCGCTCGAGCACGACCCGGCCGCCGCGCGCCGGAGCCAGGGTGATGTTGCGGACCCTGACCTTCTCCGCCACCGGCTCGGCGGGGCGCAGCTCGGCCCGCTCGACGAACTCGCGCAGGATCGTCCGCATCTCGTATTCGGCGAAGGCGGCGCCGATGCAGCGGCGGACGCCGCCGCCGAAGGGGATCCAGGCGTAGTTGTCGGCCTTGCCGTCGAGGAACCGCTCGGGCCGGAACCGCTCCGGCTGGGGGAAGACGTCCTCCCGGTAGTGGAGGGCGGCGATCGCCGGCAGCACGAAGGTTCCGGCCGGCAGCTCGTACTCGCCGATCGTCGCCGGCGCCTTCAGCTTGCGGGCGACGTCGACGATCACCGGGCGCGCCCGCAGCGTCTCTTTGACCGTCGCCGCCATGTAGTCCTCCTCGCCGGCGGCGAGCGAGGCCCGCAGCCGCTCCAGCACCCGCGGGTTGCGGGTCAGTCGCTCGACCGCCCAGGCCAGCCCGGTCGCGGTCGTCTCGTGGCCGGCGCCGAGCACCGTGACCAGCTCGTCGCGCAGCTCCCGGTCGGTCATCGGCTCGCCCTCCTCGTCTCGGGCGCCGAGCAGCAGCGAGAGCACGTCGTCGCGCTCCTCGTGGCCCGGTTCGGAGCGGCGCAGGGCGATCTCCTCGTAGATGAAGGCGTCGAGCGCTTCCCGTGAGCGCACGAACCGCGCCCAGGGGCTGAACCGCCCGAGGCTCCGGCGCAGGAACGGGAAGGACGTGATCAGGCCGACGCGGCGAGCAAACTCGTCGATCAGGGCTTCGGCCCGCTGGCGGCGGTCCTCGTCGTGGACGCCGAAGACCGCCTTGAGGATCACCGCCAGGGTGATCCGCTGCGTATGCGGCCGCATCGCGAAGGGCTCGCCGACCGGCCAGCTCTCCATCTCCTCCCGGGTCACGGCGACGATCAGCTCGCCGTAGCGCCGCACCCGCTCGCCGTGGAAGGGCGGCAGCAGCAGCTTGCGCTGGCGCATGTGCGGCTCGTCGTCGAGGGTCAGCACCGAGTTCGGCCCGAGGGCCGGCTCCAGCACCGTCGCGTTGGCCTCGCCGGCGTGGAAGACGCTGGGCGAGCCGGTGAAGACCGCTTTGACCAGGTCGGGCCGGGCGACATAGACGATCTGCCCGAAGTAGGGGAAGCGCACCGTGAAGATGTCGCCGTAGCGGCGCTGGCACTGAGCGAGGAAGCCGAGCGGGTTGCGCGCGTAGGCAATCGCCTGAAGAGCTGCGGGGGCGCGAGGGCCGGGCGGCGGCATGGTCTAGAAGACGATCGTGCGGTCGCCGTCGAGGAGGACGCGGTCGTCGAGGTGGGCCATCACCGCCCTGGCCAGCACGACCCGCTCGATGTCGCGGCCGATCCGGACCAGGTCGGCGACCTCGTCGCTGTGGCTGACCCGGGTCACGTCCTGGTCGATGATCGGTCCGGCGTCGAGCTCGGCGGTGACGTAATGCGCGGTGGCGCCGATCAGCTTCACCCCGCGCTCGTGGGCGCGGCGGTAGGGGTCGGCGCCGACGAAGGCGGGCAGGAAGCTGTGGTGGATGTTGATCGCCGGTGCCTCCAGCTCGCGGAGGAAGCCGTCCGAGAGGATCTGCATGTAGCGGGCGAGGACGAGCAGCTCGACCTGGTCGCCGAGCAGCTCGAGGATGTGGCGCTCGGCCAGTTCCTTTCCCCCCGGCTCGACCGGGACGTGGTGGAAGGGCAGTCCCACCGATTCGACCTGGGCGGCGTGGTCGGGGTGGTTGGAGACGACCGCGACCAGCTCGCCGCCAAGCTCGCCGCTGCGCCAGCGCCAGAGCAGGTCGGAGAGGCAGTGGTCTTCGCGCGAAACCATCACCGCCACCCGCTTGCGGTGGCTCGACTCGGCGAAGTGGTGGTCCATCCGCAGCGGCGTCGCCAGCTCCTCAGCGAAGCGGCGCTCGATCTCCTCGCGCTCCGCCTCCGGCAACGCGTCGAAGACCATCCGCATGAAGAAGCGGCCCTCCTCGGTGGAGTGCTGGTCGGCGTCGACGATGTTGAGACCGGCATCGGCGAGGAAGCCGCTGACGGCGGCGATCAGGCCGGGCCGGTCCGGGCAGGCCAGCAGTAGACGCGTCGTCGAATCCTGGGACACCGCCGGGATGATGGCGATTTCCTCGGCGGCGCAAGCGACCGATCGTGCCTGGGCAAGTGCGGATCGGCTCCAAGTCCGGTTGCAATGTGACCGCGCGCACACTCAGCGGGCCGGAATCCCTCCAGGGTTCCGCGCTTGCTCACGAAACGCTCACATATCGTCCCTGTCCTTGCCCTCGCCCTGGCGGTCCCCGCCACGGCCCTCGCCGCCGGCGATGATGCCGACCGCCCGACCGGTATCGCCGTCGCCGACGCCAAGCCGGTGACGATCGCGCCGCTGCGGCGACCGATCGAACGCTTCCAGCGCCTCGTCCACGATGCCGCCGCGGAGATCCGCCAGGAGGAACGCGCCGACGCCCGCCGCGAGCGCCGCGAAGCCTTCGCCGAGCTGCCCGGCGGCGTCTCGATGGCGACGCTGGAATCGATCGCCGCCTGCGAGTCTGGGGGAGACCCGACGATCGTCTCCGCCGACGGCAGCTACCGCGGCAAATACCAGTTCAGCTACGGCACCTGGGAAGCGGTCGGCGGCAGCGGCGACCCGGCCGCCGCCGCTGAGGCCGAGCAGGACTACCGGGCGGCGTTGCTCTACACGCAGTCCGGTTCCAGCCCCTGGCCCGTCTGCGGCTGATCAGCAGGAACGCCGCTGCGGCTGCCACGATGCGGGCCGATGGCTGAGGACCAGATACCGGCGCCCGATCCCGCCGGGCCGCAGCGAAAACCACCCAAGGATGCGGTCGCCGAGGCGCAGGTGCGGGCGCCGACCCGCGGCAACCGCAAGCTGGAGAGCTTCCTGACCGCGGTCAACGCCGACCCGCAGGTGCGGGCCATGTACCACCAGGCCCGCACCTGCGGGTGCTGCGGCTTCTGGTCAAAGGCGGCGTCGAGCCGGCGGTGGTCAGCGACCACGGGATGTCGCCGCGCGACGCCGAGGTCGTCGTCGCCGGCGGGGCGCTGCTGCACGACGTCGGCATGTCGATCCACCGCGCCGACCACGAGGAGTACAGCCTCTTCCTCGCCGGGGGCGCGCTCGACCGCCTGCTCGCCGATTCCTACCGGCAGCCGGCCCGGACCGTGATCGTCAGCGAGATCCTCCACGCGATCATCGGTCACCGCCGCCGCGGCCAGCCCTACACGGTCGAGGGCGGGGTGGTGCGGGTCGCCGACGCCCTCGACATGGCCCAGGGGCGCAGCCGCCTGCCGCTCGAGGCCGGCCAGGAGGGCATCCACTCGATCTCCGCCGCGGCGATCGACGGGGTCCGGATCGAGGCCGGCGAGGACCACCCGGTGCGGATCGAGATCGACCTCAACAACTCCGCCGGCATCTTTCAGGTCGACGACCTGCTGGCGACGAAGATCCGCGGCACCCCGCTGGAGGGCAAGGTCGAAGTCGTCGCCCGTGTCGAGGGCGAGACCGAGAAACGCTTGTTAAGCGGATTCCGGCTTACCTAGCCGAGCCGCGAAAGGTCAGCGGTGCGCTGTTCCTTGCGCTTCTCGAGGTGGCGCTGGATCAGCGAGAGGACGATCGGCAGCGCGGCGAAGAAGGCGATCACGCCGAAGCAGAAGAAGGTGACCGTCTTGTCGGTGGTCGGGCCGGCCAGACCGACGCCGTTCTCGGCGAAGGCGGCGGGGGCGGCGACCAGCATCGTGGCCCAGATCGAGAGCATGATTGCGAGCGCTCGCTTCACGGCTCGGCAATCTAGCGCACCGGCCCCCGGTGAAGGCCGCTTTGCCGCAATTTCGGCGTGAGCCACCTGTGAAAATCCTGTAAACGGGGAGATTCCGCGATGCCGACTGCCTACAATCGCCCTGAATTGCGGTCCCCGAGCCCCCAGCAGAACATCCGCCTGGCAGTGATCGACGGCGATACGGGCTTCGTCACGGTTCTGGCCAAGCGCGCCGAAGCGGCCGGCTGGCAGCTGCGCCAGGTGGCCGGCGCGATCCCGCCCGAGGAGCTGGTGGCGATGAAGCTTCACGCGCTCCTGGTCGACCCCGAGCTGCTCGGCGAAGACGGGACCGGCTATCTCGAGAGGGTCTGCGCCGCGATGCCGGAGCTCGGCATCGTCGTCTGCACCGGGCGCTCGACCGTCGCCCAAAGGGTTCGTGGCCTGCGCCTCGGCGTCGACGACTGGATTGCCAAGCCCTGCCACCCCGAGGAGGCCATGGCCCGGATCGAAGCCGCCTCGCGCCGCCGCCGCGGCCGGTCCGACGCTGGCGCCGGGCCGCTGGTCGCCGGCGAGATCGAGATCCGGCCCGACCGCTTCCAGGCATTCGTCAACGGCGCCAGCCTCGACCTGACCCGCCGCGAGTTCGAGCTGATGCAGCTGCTTGCCGAGGCTCGCGGCCAGGTCCTCGAGCGCGAGGCGATCTACCAGCGGGTCTGGGGCTACGCGATGGCCCACGGCGATCGCTCGGTCGACGTCTTCGTCCGCAAGCTGCGGCAGAAGCTGGAGCGCGGCTCGCCGGGCTGGGCCTACATCCACACGCACTTTGGCATCGGCTACCGGTTCGATCCCGAGCCCCCTGCCGACATCGTCCCCGACGCCCCGCCGGCGGATCTCTCCGCGGCGCCGTCGGCGCCGGCCGCGCGCCCCAAAGCGCCCGTCTCCGCTCCCAGGTAGCTCGCCAGTCCTCTGCGGGACCGGCGGCGGGCTTCCTGCGTGGCCTGTTCACACCCTTTTCACGGGTCCGACACACGCAGGTAACAAGGTCGGCGCAGTCCGCTGCGAGGGTGCTGGCGACCCGGCCTGGGAGGCCGTGACCCAAGTGAACGACGAGAAGGAGACGGACAGAGTGAAACGCTCCAAGTGGCTCGCGGCGATAGGTGCCGCGGCGGTGCTCGCGCTGGGGATTGCCGCATGTGGCACCAGCAGCGACGACGACAGTTCCAACGCCAGCGGCGGAGGCGGCGACGTGGCCGGCTCGATCCGCATCGACGGCTCCAGCACCGTGGCCCCGTTGAGCGAAGCGATCGCCGAGCGGTTCATGGCCGAAAACCCCGGCGTCCGGGTGACGGTGGGTACGTCGGGCACCGGCGGCGGCTTCGAAAAATTCTGCGCCGGGGAGACCGCCATCAGCGACGCCTCGCGGGCGATCGAGCCCGAAGAGGAAGAAGCCTGCGAGAAAGCCGGCGTCGCCTTCGAGGAGGTGCGCGTCGCCACCGATGCGTTGACGGTGATGATCAACAACGAGAACCCCGTCCAGTGCCTGACCGTGGATCAGCTCAACGCGATCTGGGGCCCGGGTTCGAACGTCTCCAGCTGGAGCGAAGTCCCGGGTCTGAAAGAGGACTTCGATGAGGAGCTGGCGCTGTTCGGCCCCGGCACCGACTCGGGCACCTTCGACTACTTCACCGAAGCGATCAACGGTGAGGAGGGGGTCACCCGCAAGGACTACAACAACGTCGGCGAGGACGACAACGCGACCGTCAAAGGCGTCGCGGGCGCGCCCGGAGGCATGGGCTATGCCGGCTTCTCCTTCTACCGGGAGAACGAAGGCAAGCTGAAGGCGCTCGAAGTCGACGGCGGGAAAGGTTGCGTCTCCCCCTCGGCCGAAACCGCCCAGGACGACAGCTACACCCCGCTCAGTCGCCCGCTGTTCATCTACCCGAGCGACAAGGGCCTGAAGGAACCGCAGGTGAAGGCGTTCGTCCGCTACTACCTCGACAACGTCAACGGCATCGCCGAAGCGGTCGGCTACATCCCGCTGACCGAAGGGCAGCTGGCCAAATCGGAAGCCGCCGCCGAAAAGATCGGCCTCTAGCGGTCGCCGCAGTAGCGATGAGCAAGCGGGACACGATCGCGACGGAGCCGGCGGGGAGGCCGCCCCGCCGGCTCCAGGCGTCGAGCACGCGCTACGGCGAGAAGGCCATCCAGTGGGGGCTGGGTCTCTGCGGCGCCCTCTCGGTGCTGACCACGACCGCGATCGTGATCTCCCTGATCGGCCCGACGATCGGCTTCTTCGAGATCGTCCCGATCGACGAGTTCCTGTTCGGGACCGACTGGACGCCTCAGTTCGAGCCGCCCAGCTTCGGCGTCCTGGGGATCGTGATCGGCACCCTCAACGTCACCCTCTGGGCGATGCTGTTCGCGATCCCGATCGGGCTCGGGACCGCCGTCTACCTCAGCGAGTACGCCTCGCGGCGGGTCCGCAAGATCGTCAAGCCGACGTTGGAGGTCCTCGCCGGGATCCCGACGGTGGCGATCGGGTTCTTCGCGGTCAGCTTCATCCTCCCCGAGATCATCGTCCCGGTCTGGCCCGGCGACTTCCTCGGCGGCGCCGAAGGCAAGCCGTTCATGGCCCTCGCGGCGGGCCTCGGGATCGGCCTGATGATCGTCCCGATCATCGCCTCGATCTCCGAGGACGCGATGTCCGCGGTGCCGCGCGGCCTCCACGAGGGCGCCTACGCGCTCGGCGCGACCAAAGCCAAGGTGGCGGTCCGGGTGATCTTCCCGGCGGCGCTGTCGGGAATCGTCGCCTCGATCGTGCTGGGAATCTCGCGAGCCGTGGGGGAGACGATGATCGTCGTCCTCGCCGCCGGCTCGACCCCCAACCCGACCTTCAACCCGGTCGAGGCGATCCAGGCGATGACGGCCTACGTCGCCACCACCGCGACCGGCGACATCTCGACCGGCTCGGTCGACTACAAATCTGTGTTCGCGGTCGGCACCGTGCTGTTCGCGATGACCCTGGTCATGAACGTGGCCAGCATCCGCCTCGTCCGCAGGTACCGCGAGGTCTACGAGTGAGACGTCCGATGAGCGCCGGGTCGGGGGCGCTCTCGCCGCGCAACCGCCTCGCCGTTGCCGGCGCCCGGGCCACGACCCAGGCGATGCTGCGCGAACAGCCGCGCGGCGACGTGATCCGCAACGCGGTCTTCGCGGGCCTGCTGCTGGCGGCGGTCGCGATCGCCCTCGCCGGCCTGGTCGCCCTGCTGGTCCAGGCCTTCGCCAAGGGCTCCTCGGCGCTCAGCCCCGACCTCTTCACAAACCCTCCCTCGACCGCGTTCCCGGAGAAAGCCGGCTACCGGCCGGCGATCGTCGGTTCGCTGCAGCTGATCGCCGGGGTGATCCTCTTCGTGGTCCCGGTCGGGATCGGCGCGGCGCTCTACCTCGAGGAGTACGCCGACCGCTCGCGCTGGTGGAACACGGTGATCGAGGTCAACGTCCAGAACCTCGCCGCGGTCCCCTCGATCATCTACGGAATCCTCGGGCTCGCCTTCATCGTCCGCGGCCCGCTCGACCTCGGCTTCATCCTCGCCGCCGCTGCCCTGACCCTGGCGCTGCTGGTGCTGCCGATGGTGATCATCGCAGCCCGCGAGGCGATCCGGGCGGTGCCCGACTCGATTCGCCAGGGATCGCTGGCGCTGGGCGCGACCAAGTGGCAGACGATCCGCACCCAGGTCCTGCCCGCCTCGGTTCCCGGCATCGCCACCGGCGTGATCCTCGCCGTCTCGCGGGCGCTGGGGGAGACGGCGCCGCTGCTGCTGGTCGGCGCCACGGTCTTCGTCACCTTCGACCCGACGCCGTTCGGCGCGGACGGCTACTCGGCGATGCCGGTGCAGATCTTCAATTACGCGCTGCGACCGCAGGAGGAGTTCCAGGCGCTGGCGGCGGCGGGGATCATCGTGATGCTCGTCGTCCTGCTGGCGATGAACTCGTTCGCGATCTGGCTACGAAATCGCTACGAGCAAAGGTGGTAGGTGATCTACTGTGAGCGAGAAGATGGCGCCTGACGAGATCAGTCCCGGGTCGGCGCGCGAGAGCCGCGAAGCGGCGGCGGAACGGGCCGGCATCGCGGTCCGCCCGGAGTTCCAGACGGGCGGCAACAGGGGCGCCCGGGAAAAGGTCTTCGAGCTGAACGGGGTCGACGTCCTCTACAACGGCGTCACCGCGGTCAAGGACGTCTCGATGGACATCCACCGCAAGGACGTGACCGCCCTGATCGGCCCCTCCGGGTGCGGCAAGAGCACGCTGCTGCGCTGCTTCAACCGGATGAACGACCTGATCCCCGGTGCCGAAGTGAAGGGCCAGATCCTCTACCACGGCGAGGACCTCTACGGGCCCGGCGTCGACCCGGTCCAGGCCCGCAAGCTGATCGGCATGGTCTTCCAGAAGCCGAACCCGTTCCCGAAGTCGATCTACGACAACGTCGCCTTCGGGCCGCGCATCCTCGGCCGCAAGGAGGGCCTCGAGGAGACCGTCGAGAAGGCGCTGCGGGGAGCGGCGCTCTGGGACGAGGTCAAGGACCGGCTCGAGGACAACGCCTTCGGCCTCTCGGGCGGCCAGCAGCAGCGCCTCTGCATCGCCCGCTGCATCGCCGTGCAGCCCGACGTGATCCTGATGGACGAGCCCTGCTCGGCCCTCGACCCGATCTCGACCGGGAAAGTCGAGGACCTGATGATCGAGCTGAAAGACCAGTTCTCGATCGTCATCGTCACCCACAACATGCAGCAGGCGGCGCGCGTCTCCGACCGGACCGCCTTCCTGATGGTCGAGCTCGACGCCGAGGAGCACAACCGCTGGGGCCGGCTGGTCGAGTACGACGAGACGGAAAAGATCTTCACCAACCCCGCCGACAAGCGCACCGAGGACTACGTCTCCGGGAAGGTCGGTTGATGCCGGAAGCCGTCCGCGTCCACTACCAGCAGGAACTGGAGCAGCTGGAGGCGAGCGCGCTCGGCGGACTCGACCTGGTCAGCGAAGCGCTGCGGCGGACGATGGAGGCGGTCGAGCACCAGGACGTCGAGCTGGCGCAGCTGGTGATCGCCGATGACGACCGAATCGACGGTCGCTACCTCGAGGTGCACCAGGCCCTGGTGACGCTGCTGGCGACGCAGTCGCCGGTGGCCACCGACCTGCGGCTGATCTCCTCGCTGCTGCACGTCCTCAAGAACGTCGAGCGGATGGGCGACCAGTGCGTCAACGTCTGCAAGCTGCTGCCGCTCGCCGGCAACGAGCCGCCGGCTGACGAGGAGATGGTGCGGTTGATCCGCTCGATGGGCAAGCACACCCGCACCCTGATCTCCCAGGCCAAGCGCGCCTTCGAGGAACGCGACGTCGAGATGGCCCGCGACCTGGTCCGCCGGGACGACGCCGTCGACAACCTCAACCGCGAATGCTTCCGCCTCGCCCTGGATCTCGGCGACGACGCCGACGTCCGCGAGTGGGCGATGACGATGCTGCTGGCGGCACGGGCGATCGAGCGGATCGGAGACAACGCGGTCGACATCGGCGAGCAGGTCGCCTACGTCGTGACCGGGCTCTTCCGCGAGTTCGAGGACGCCTCGCACCCCGCTTCGTAGCGGTCGTCAAGGCGGGCGGGACGTTGGACCCGGGGGTTGAGATCCGGATCGTCTGGGAACATCCAGGGTTGACGTCCTCATGCTCTGCGCTGCCATAGACATCGGCTCCAACACGACCCGCGTGCTCGTCGCCGAGCCGATCGAGGGGCAGTTGAAGAAGGTGATGGAGCAGCGCGCCTACACCCGGATCGGCAAGTCGATCGACGGCGACGGCGCGATCCCGCCGGGGAAGATCGAGGAGATCTCCGACGTCGTCTGCACCCAGGTTCGCCTCGCCCGCGAGCTCGGCGCGGTGACGATCCGCGCCGTGGCGACCGCGGCGGTGCGCGAGGCGGCCAACGGCGGCGACGTCGCCGCCGCGGTCGGCGATGCCGCCGGCCTCCCGGTCGAGGTGCTCGGCGAGGAGGAGGAGGGGCGACTCTCCTTCATCGGCGCCACCAAGACCCTCGGCCACCCGGTCTCCGGCCGGGTCGGGGTCGTCGACGTCGGCGGCGGCTCGACCGAGGTGATCCTCGGCACAGTGCCCGGCGGCGCCGACGAGGTCCGCTCCTGGCCGGTCGGCTCCGGCCTCCTCGCCGACGAGCTGCTCGCCTCCGATCCGCCCTCGGCGGCGGAGATCCGCAAGGTCCGCGATCGCATCGACGACCTCTTCGCCGGGGTCGAGATCGAGCATCCGGCCCAGGCGGTGGCGGTGGGCGGCAGCGCCACCTCGCTGCGGCGACTGGTCGGCGCCGTGCTCGAGTACGAGACGCTGGAGCGAGGCATCCGCGTCCTCTGCGGCGATCCCGCCGCCGACGTGGCCCGCCGGTTCGAGCTCGACCCACAGCGGGTCCGCATCCTCGCCACCGGGGTGCTGCTGCTGGAGAAGGTCTCCGAGCTGCTCGGTCAGCCGCTGCAGATCGGCAAGGGCGGTCTCCGGGAGGGGGTCATCCTCGACCTCCTCAACGGCAACGCCAACGGCTCCTCGCCCGCCCGCCTCGCCGCGTAGTAGCCGGCGGTAGCCTGGACGCGTGGCCCGCCCGCGCGAGGTGCCGGGGTTCGATTGCGACGAGGAGTTCGCCGCCGCGGCGGCGCGGATCGTCCGGGTTCGGTCGGCCGAGGTGGTCGCGCATGCCGATGGCGTCCTCGACCTCGGCGACGCCGAGCCCCTGCACGACATGCGGGTGGCGACGCGGCGACTGCGGGCGGCGCTGGAGATCTGCGAGCCGTGCTTCCCGCCGAAGCGGCACCGCAAGGCGCTGAAGCGAGTCAAGCGGCTTGCCGACGCGCTTGGTGCGCGCCGCGATCGCGACGTCGAGATCGAGTTCCTACGCGAGTTCGCTGCCGGCGCGGCGGCTGAGGATCGCGACGCTCTCGCCGCTCGGATCGAGGCATTGCGCGCCGAGCAGCGCGAGGCGAACGAGGCCCTGGCGCCACGCCTGAAGCCGAAGCGGCTGCGCAAGCTGCGCCGGCGCCTGGAGAAGCTGGCGAAGGCGGCGGAGCGGTGAAGGCGCGATCGGTCGAGGGGCTCGACCCGGCGGCGCCGCTGCGCGCCAACGCGGTCCGCATCGTCGCGACGCGGCTGGCCGAGCTGCGCGATCTCGCCGAGCCGGCGCTGGCCGCGGAGGCCGCCGGGGCCCAGCATGACCTGCGGATCGCCACCAAGCGGCTGCGCTACGTCCTCGAGTTGACCGAAGGCTGCTTCGGTCCGGAGGCGGTCGCGGCCCGCACGCTCGCGAAGCAGCTGCAGGGCGTCCTCGGCGACATCCATGACTGCGACGTGATGCTCCCCTCGGCCGGCGGCACCGCCTCCCTGCAAACCCACCTCCGCACCCGCCGCGAGCTGCTCTTCAAAGAGTTCACCGAGCTCTGGCACGAGCACGCGGAGGCCACCTGGCTCGCCCTCCAGCGCGAGCTCGCGATCTCGGCGAGTTAACGCCCCCATAGGGGCGTTAATCGACCGCGGACTCGCGCGATCCCTCAGTACGATGGGCCGATCGACGATCCCGCTCTCTACTTCAACCGCGAGCTCTCCTGGCTCGACTTCAACCAGCGGGTTCTCGAACTGGCGGAGGACACCGAGGTGCCGCTGTTGGAGCGGCTGCGCTTCTGCTCGATCTACGCCTCCAACCTCGACGAGTTCTTCATGGTCCGGGTCGCCGGGCTGTTCGACCAGCTCGACGCCGGGATTGATGCGCGCGGCCCTGACGGCCTCGCCCCGAGCGAGCAGATCGACGCGATCCAGGGCCGGGTGCTGGAGCTCGACGGGCGCCTGCAGGCCTGCTTCGGCGGCGAGCTGCGGCCGGCGCTGGAGGAGCACGGGATCCGCCTCGTCACCCTGGAGACGGCCAGTGCCGAGGAGCGTCGGGAGATCGACGCCCGCTTCCACGAGCAGGTATTCCCGGCCCTGACGCCGCTGGTAATCGGCCTCGGACGGCCGTTCCCGTACATCTCCAACCTCTCGCTCAGCCTCGGCGTGCTGCTGCGCGACCCGGAGACGGCGGTCCAGATCATCGCCCGGGTCAAGGTCCCGAAGGAGCTGTTGGGCCGGTTCCTGCCGCTGGGGGACGGGGGCAAGTGCTTCGTGCCGCTGGAGGAGGCGATCGCCGCCAACCTCGACGTCCTCTTCCCGGGCACTGAGGTGATCGACCACGGCTTCTTCCGGGTCACCCGCGACGCCGACTTCACGGTCAGCGACGAGGCCGACGACCTCCTCCAGGCGGTCGAGGACGAGCTGCGCCGCCGCCGCTTCGGCGAGGTGGTGCGGTTGGAGATCGCCCCGGGGATGAACCCGAAGCTGCGCGAGCAGCTGATCGAGGCACTGCGGCTGGAAGACCGCGAGGTCTACGACGTCGACGGAATGATCGACCTCGCCGATCTCGGCGCGATCGCCGACGTCCCCGGCCACGCCGAGCTGCGCTACTCGCCCTGGTCGCCGGTGACGCAGCCGCGCCTGCAGGGCGAGGACGACGAGCAGGTCGACATGTTCGCCGCGATCCGCAAGCGGGACCTGCTGGTCCACCACCCCTACGACTCCTTCGCGACCTCGGTCGAGCGCTTCGTCGAGCAGGCGGTCGCCGACCCCGACGTGCTGGCGATCAAGCACACCGTCTACCGCACCAGCGACGACTCGCCGCTGGTCCCGTCGCTGATCCGCGCCTCCGAACGCGGCAAGCAGGCGGTCTGCATGGTCGAGCTGAAAGCCCGCTTCGACGAGGAGGCCAACATCCACTGGGCGAAGTCGCTGGAGGAGGCCGGCGTCCACGTCGTCTACGGCATCCCCGGCCTGAAGACCCACGTCAAGGCGATCCTGGTCGCCCGCCGCGAGGGCGAGCGGGTGCGCGAGTACGTCCATGTCGGCACCGGCAACTACCACCCGAAGACGGCCCGCCTCTACACCGACTTCGGCCTCTTCACCGCCGACCCGGACATCGGGGCCGACGTCGCCGAGATGTTCAACTTCCTGACGGGGTACGGCCGCCCGGCCGAGTACCGCAAGGTCCTGGTCTCGCCGACGACGATGCGCGACCGGATCGTCGAGGAGATCGAGAGCACGGTCGCCGCCCACGAAGCCGGCGAAGCGGCGCAGATCGCGATGAAGATGAACCCGCTGGTCGACGCCGGCTGCATCCGGGCGCTCTACGCGGCGTCCCAGGCGGGGGTGAGGATCGACCTCAACGTGCGCGGCATCTGCTGCCTGCGCCCGGGGGTGGCGGGGGTTTCCGAGAACATCCGCGTCGTCTCGATCGTCGGCCGCTTCCTCGAGCACTCGCGGGTCTACGCCTTCCAGCGCGGCGAGGAGACCCGGGTCCTGATGGGTTCGGCCGACCTGATGCCGCGCAATCTCGACAGCCGCGTCGAGCTGGTCGCCCCGGTCGAAGACGCGGAGCTGCGGGCGGAGATGCTCGACATGCTGGAGCGCTGCTTCGCCGACAACGGCAACGCCTGGGACCTCGACAGCGACGGCACCTGGACGCGGACGGTGGCGCCGCCGGCGGAACGCCGCGGCGTCCAGGCCGAGCTGCGCGAGCTGCACGCCCTGCGCGCGGCCGAACAGCTGGCGGCTGCCGCCGGATGAGGCAGAGGCGGGGCCGGCGCAGCCAATAGGATTGGGGCAGTGGCGCGTCTCTCGCTTCTGCCCCGCGATCGGACCTTCTTCGACCTCTTCATCGAGGCCGGTCAGAACACCGTAAAGACGGCGAAGCTGCTCGACGAGATGATGGGCACCTGGCCCGACTCCGGTGACCTCGCGCAGCAGGTCGTCGAGGCCGAGCACGAGGGCGACCGGATCACCCACGAGATCGTCCAGCGCCTCAACTCGACCTTCGTGACGCCGATCGACCGCGAGGACATCTACGGCCTCGCTACCCAGATGGACGACATCGTCGACTTCGCCGAGGAGGCCGCCGATTTCCTCGGCCTTTACAAGATCGAGGCGCCGATGGAGCAGGCCCAGGCATTGACCAAGGTCCTGGTCGCGGCCTGCGAGCAGCTTGCCGCCGGGCTCGAGCACCTGCCCGAGTTCAAGGACCTCGACAAGTACTGGATCGAGATCCACCGGCTCGAGAACGAAGGCGACCGGATCTCCCGCGACGCCGTCGCCTCGCTCTTCTCCAACGGGATCGACCCGATGGTCGTGATCCGCTGGAAGGACATGTTCGCTGTGCTCGAGGAGGCGATCGACGCGACCGAGACCGCGGCGCAGATCCTCGAGGGCATCGTGATCAAGAATTCCTGACGCCGTGGGATCCGACGTCATCCTCGTCCTCGTCGTCGGCACGGCGCTCGCCTTCGACTTCACCAACGGCTTCCACGACACCGCCAACGTCGTCGCCACCTCGATCTCGACCGGGGCGGCGCGGCCCAAGGTGGCGATCGCGGTGGCGGCGATGCTCAATTTCGTCGGCGCCTTCATCTCGATCTCGGTCGCGGCGACGGTCGCCAACGATGTCGTCGACGCCGGCGTGATCACCCCGACGATCGTCTTCGCCGGCCTGATCGGGGCGATCGCCTGGAACCTGATCACCTGGTGGTTCGGGCTCCCCTCGAGCTCCTCGCACGCCCTGATCGGCGGCGTGGTCGGCTCGGCCGTGGCCGCGGTCGGGTTCGACGCCGTGCTCAGTGAAGGCCTGGTCGGCAAAGTCCTGGTCCCGGCCGTGGTGGCGCCGGTCCTCGCCTTCGTGGTCGCCGGCCTCTCGATCGGGATCGTCTACCGCGTGGTCGGCAGGCAGCGGCCCGGGATCGTCAGCCGCGGCTTCAAACACGGCCAGGTCATCTCGGGCGGCCTGCTGGCGCTCGCGCACGGAACCAACGACGCCCAGAAGACGATGGGCATCATCACCCTCGCCCTTATCGCCCATGGCAGCCTCGGCGCCAACGCCGATCCGCCCTTCTGGGTGATCTTCTCGGCGGCGGCGGCGATCGCCCTGGGCACCTATAGCGGTGGCTGGCGGATCATCAAGACGACCGGCACGCGGATCATCAAGATGGACGCCGCCCAGGGGTTCTCGGCCCAGGGCGCCGGCGCCGCCGTGATCCTCGCCTCGACCCACTTCGGCTTCCCGCTCTCGACCACCCACGTCATCAACGGCGGCGTGATGGGAGCCGGCGCCGCCAAGCGGGTCTCGGCGGTGCGCTGGGGGGTCGCCGGCAACATCATGGTGGCTTGGCTGCTGACCCTGCCGGCGGCGGCGGCGATCGGGGCGCTTGTCTACGGCTTCACGGCGATCTTCGGCAGCGGCGCCGCCGGGCCGCTCATCGTCACCGTGCTCTCGCTGCTGCTGATCGCCGCGCTGTTCGTCAGGAGGGCCGAGCGCGGGTCGCCCGTGCCGGCTTCGAGCGGATGATCGCGACCCTGGTCGCCGGCACCGAGCTGCTGGAGACGGTGATCGCTTCGGTGATCGCCGGCATCGGCGTCACCTTCGCCTTCTCGGTGACGATCTGGGGGGTGGCCCGCTTCATCGATCTCAACGGCAACGAAAGGTCGCTGGCCGCCGCTGGGGCGGCGCTCGTCGCCGGGCTCGGCATCCTCTCCGTGGCCGCGGCCGTGGTGATCGGCATCGTCGTCATGACGAGCGGTTAGCCGGGCCGGGTCGGCGTACACTGGGACCGGTGCGGACCGCTCGCAACGTCGCGATCGTCATGCTGCTGGCGCTCGGCGTCGCCTTCGCCCCTGCCGGCGGCAACGTCGTCGACACGATCCTCACCGCGATCACGATGGGTTTCCTGGCCGGGATCGCCTGGATGCTCTACACGTTGAGCCGTCAAAACCAGCTGACCCTGGCGACCCTCAGCGACAGCCGACGGGCGGTCTTCTACGCGGCTTTCGGGATGATCGCGCTGCTGATCGCCGGCACCGACAAGCTTTTCTCCAGCGGCGGCGGCACCCTCCTCTGGATCGTCCTGCTCGGCGCCTCGATCGCGGCGATCTGGCGGATCTGGCTCGAGGCGAACACCTACTGAGCCCGGGCTCCCCGCCCGGCACGCTTTCGCGACGAAGAATTGACACAGGCTTGACGTTGTGCGCCCCACGCGTGCGTTGCCGCTTGCCAGGCTCGGCCGATGCCGTTCGGGGTCATCAGCAGCGGGATCAGGGGGGACGAGGGGACCGCCTCGGTCGAGCTGGTCGCCGTCGTCCCCTTCTTGCTGGTGGCGGTCCTGGCGGTTGCGCAGGTGGCGCTCGCGGGCCAGGCCCTCTGGTCGGCGGG